>NZ_RAWT01000002.1:0-87784 GCF_003612005.1 Pyramidobacter sp. CG50-2 | reverse complement strand
TTCCATATTCCCCCCTATACCCCCGAGATGAACCCCATTGAGCAGATCTGGAGAGAGCTGCGCTGTCAGGGCTTTCGAAACGAGATTTTTTCGACGCTTGAGAACGTTGTCGAGCGTCTGTGCCGCACGATCAGAAATCTCACCGCTCAGACCATAAGGAGTATTACCGCAAGACAATGGATTGTTAGGTGCTTTAATTGAGAAATAGTATAAAATGCAGGATCTCGATCAGTTCGACCTTACGAGGCTCACGACGGTTTCAACATGGCACGTCTGTGGGAACATGTCGAAGACTTTGAGGCTGTCCATGTCGAGGGCGTAGCCGGCGTCGCGCAGGAGGGCGGCGTCGCGGGCGAGGGTGGCGGGGTTGCAGGAGATGTAGAGGACGCGCGGCACGCGGCTGGCGGCGATGGTCTCGATCAGGCTTTTGTCGCAGCCGGCGCGGGGCGGATCGACGACGACGCAGTCGATGCCTTCGAGATCGGCGGGAGCGACGACGTTTTCCGCCGCGCCCTGGACCACGGTCACGGTCAGCCCTTCGATCCGGTTGAACTCGCCGTTTTCCCGCGCCAGCGCGGCGGCGGAGGGCCATACTTCAACCGCCGTGACGGTCTTCGCTTTCCGGGACAGAAACGCCGTCAGCGCGCCGACACCGCAGTAGAGTTCAAGAAGGTTCTGACCTTCCACCAGGGTGGCGGCATACGCAAAGAGCTGTTCCGCCTGCTCCGAGTTCGCCTGGAAGAACGACGTGCCGTCGTAATCCAGCCTGAAGTTTCCCAGCCGCTCCGTCAGGCGGTCTTCGCCTTTGACGAGCACGGACTCTGCGCCGATGATGACGTTGCCCTCGTCGGGATTGACGTTGACGACAAGTCCGCGCAGTTCCGGAAAACGCTCTTTGAGATGATCGTAGAGCCGTTCGAGCGACTCGAGCGCGCCGCCCTCGGGACGGGCGGCGCCGACGAGGATCAGCAGGAGTTCCTCGCCGTCGCGGGCGCTGCGGATGACGACGTGCCGCAGCCAGCCGCTGTTGCTCTTTTCGTCGTAGCAGCAGAAGCGCCCGTAGTTGATCATGTTCTTGATAACAGCGTACAGCTTGTTGGCGCGGTCGCAGATAACGGGGCAGCGATCGACGGGAACGATCTCGTGCGAGCCGCGTTTGAAAAAGCCGATGTCGCCGGCGCGTCCCCTGGCGCGCACGGGAAAGGACGCTTTGTTGCGGTAGCGCCATTCGCTGCGGGACGGCACGCAGGGGATCTCGCCGTCGATCTCGAAGCCGCCGATGCGGCGCAGGGCGTCGGCGGCAAGCATCGCTTTGATCTGACACTGCAACGTGTACTCGGCGTGCTGAAGCTGGCAGCCGCCGCAGCTGCGGTACCAGCGACAGGGCGCTTCGCGGCGCTCCGGACTGGCTTCCACGACGCGCTCGACGCGCGCCTGAATGTAATTTTTCTTTTCCTGCCGCACGGCGATGACCGCCGTTTCCCCCGGCAGCGCCCCCTCCACGAACACGGTCCGCCCGTCGGCGGCACGCCCGATCCCCTGACCGGCGGAGTTCATTCTGTCGATATAAAGTTGTTCCATCGTGGGACCTCCCTCGTTCTCTTTTCTTTCGCCCATTATACCCGCTCCGTCGGGAATATTCTCCCGGCCGACGCGCGCACGGCACAAAAAATCCTCCGCCCGAAACAGAGCGGAGGATTTTCTACTTCTGCACCCGGAACTTACTGCATATGGGCGGGAGCGTCCTTGAACATGCTGTAACCTTCGTCGAAGGCCTTGGAATTCAATTCCTCCGTACCTCTGGGGACGCGGTCGAGCATGGCCTTGCGGACGGCTTCGGGCTTCATCATGCCCTCGAGTTCAAGCACGCGGGCGACCATGCCGAGAGCGACCATGTTGGTGACGATCTCGCGGCCGATCTTGTCGCGGGCCGTCTGGATGATGGGAAGCTGATAGATGTTCGCGTCCACCACCGGCACTTCCTCGACGGCAAAGCTGTCGAGAATCAAACGGCCGCCGTGCTTCACGTCGCCGGCGTACTTGTCGGCGGCGCCGCCGGTCAGACAGATCATCAGATCGGGATTGATGGGCTTGGGGTAATCGATGGGTTCGTCGGAAATCACGACCTCGGCCTTCGCCGAGCCGCCGCGGGCCGCGGGGCCGTAGCTCTGCGTCTGCACGGCGTAAAGGCCGTCGCAGAAAATGGAAGCGGCTTCGCCGGCCATGATGGCCGCGGTGATGACGCCCTGGCCGCCGGAACCGGCCAGACAAATTTCGAAACGTTTGGACATGGAAGCGCCTCCTACTTAGCCATAACGCGCTCAAGAAGAGCTTTGTACTGATCGGTGTACTCGGCGCGCTCGGTGTCGACGAACACGCCCGTCACGATCTTGCCCTGGAGTTCTTCGGGCGGCATCTCGGCGGCCTTCTTGGCGGGCACGAGATGCTGCTTGAGGTACTCGATGTTGACGATGGGAGTTTTCAGTTTGTTGTAGCGTCCGTACTGGGTATGGCAGAAACCGGACACTTCGACCACGGAGAAACCGTGATGTTTCACGGCCAGAGTGATCGTCTTTTCGACGTCGCGCGGATTGGCCACGCAGGTGCGGGCCACGAACGTGGCGCCGGCGCCGGCCGCCAGCTTGCAGATGTCGAAAGAAGGATCGGTGACGCCGTAAGGGGCCGTCTTGGCGATGGCGCCGACCGGCGTCGTCGGCGACATCTGGCCGCCGGTCATGCCGTAGATATTGTTGTTCATGACGATGGCGGTGATGTCGATGTTGCGGCGGCAGGCGTGGATAAAATGGTTTCCGCCGATGGCGCTGCAGTCGCCGTCGCCCATGACGTCGATCACGGTGAGCTGCGGCTTGGCCATCTTGATGCCGGTGGCGTAGGCCAGCGAACGACCGTGAGTGGTGTGCAGCGTGCAGGCGTTGACGTAGCCGGGAAGGCGGCTGGAGCAGCCGATGCCGGACGCGAAAACGGTCTGGGTTGGATCAAGCTTCAGATCGACGACGGCCCGCAGGAGCGCGTTGAGAATGATTCCGTGGCCGCAGCCGGGACACCACATATGAGGGAAAAAGCGAGGGCGCATCCATTCGAAGACTTCTTTGCTGGGCATCTTACTTGGCCTCCTCGACAATCTTGTTGAAAATTTCGGTGGGCTGGAAGAGCTCGCCGTCCACACGGTTCAGCGACACGACGCGGGCCTTGCCGTGAACGGCGCGCTCGACTTCGAGCACCATCTGACCGCAGTTCAGTTCGGGCACGATGATGGTCTTGACGCGGCGGGCCAGGCGCTCCAGTTCTTTGTCCGCAAACGGCCACAGAGTGATGGGGCGGAAATGTCCCACCTTGATGCCTTGGGCGCGGGCGTCGCGCACGGCGCGGACGCTGGAACGGGAGACGCTGCCATAGGACACGACGAGGATTTCCGCGTCTCCCGCTTCGACGGTGTCGAACTTGACGATGTCGTCGCGGAAACGGTCGATTTTGCGCATCAGACGGCGCATTTTCTTGTCGATGTCGCCCGGATCGGTCGTGGGGAATCCCCAATCGTTATGGGTCAGCCCCGTGACGTGCCAGCGGTATCCGTCGCCAAAGCCGGCCATGGGCGGAACGTCGTCTTCGGGATCGGCCTGATAGGGCACGAAGTGCTCCGGATCGACGGACGGTTTTTTGCGGTCGACGACCTTCAGATTCTCGGGATCGGGCACGACGAACTTTTCCCTCATGTGTCCGATCTCGGCGTCGCTCATGATAAGAACGGGCTGGCGAAAACGCTCCGCCAGGTTGAACGCCTCGACCGTGAGCGTATAGCACTCCTCCACCGAAGCGGGGGCCAGGGCGATCGTGCCGTGATCGCCATGCGTGCCCCAGCGGGCCTGCATGACGTCCTGCTGGGCACCCTGCGTGGGAAGTCCCGTGGAAGGGCCGCCGCGCATGACGTCGACGACAACCAGGGGAATTTCGGCTTCATAAGCCAGGCCCAGGTTTTCCTGCTTCAGCGTGAAGCCCGGGCCGGAACTGGCCGTCATGGACTTGACGCCGGCAATGGAAGCGCCGATGGCGCAGCCACAAGCGCCAAGCTCGTCTTCCATCTGCTGGAAGACGCCGCCGATCTTGGGCAGTTCGACCGCCATCGTCTCCATGACTTCCGTCGAGGGGGTGATCGGATACCCCGCGTAGAATTTGCATCCCGCCGCCAGCGCGCCAAACGCGACGGCTTCGTTGCCCTGCCAGAATTTGATCTCAGCCATTATTTCGTCCCATCCTCTCGCACAGTGATCGCAAGATCGGGGCAGATATTTTCGCATGATCTGCAACCGATGCACTCTTCCGGATGTACAGCCTCGGACTTCACTCTGTCGTTCAGGGCAAGAACCTTCTTGGGGCAAACGGAAACGCATAGACTGCATCCTTTGCACCAAGTTTTGTTGATAGATACGTCGAACTTCTTGGCCAACACCTTCACCTCCAGAAAAATAAAAAAACTTCCCCCACGTGCAACGAAAAAACAGAAATCTATAAAGAACGGCCGAGGCCGGGCTCGCGCAGATAGCGAGCTCTCAGCTCGTCCGGCTTTATACTTGTACGGAGACGCTCCAGCGCCAGCGCCGCGTGCGACGCGCCGCTCGGGTTTGCGATGTATTGTACCCCCTCGCGAGGCGGCGAGGCAAACAAGCGCGCATCTTTCACCGACCACATTTCAAAATCACGCGAAATCTCATGCAGTTCCGATAAAAGCTCCTCGTACGCGCGTTCTTTTTGGGCCAGCACGGGACGACCGTCCCTGTACGCGCTGGAAAAAGCCCGCTCGCGCGACGCGGCGATCAGCGGCGCCTTCACGCCGCGATTCCAGCCCGGGCAGGAACGAAGCACCGCCTCCAAGCTGCACAGCGGCACGATGCCGATGCCGAGGGCGAAGGCCAGGCCGGCGGCGTAGGCCATGCCGATGCGGATGCCGGTAAAATAGCCGGGACCGACCGTCACGGCGACGCACGTCACGTCCCGAACTTTCAGCCCGTGTCCGGCCAGCAGTTCCGCCGCCAGCAGGGGCAGACGGGCCGCCTGTTCGCGGCCAAGGTCGAGATTGCACTCGCCGGCGATCTTTCCGCCGACGGCCAGTCCCAGGCAGGACCAGCGGTTGGAACAATCAATGGATAAGAGGACGTCGCTCATGAACACGCCTTCTCCAGCTGCGCCAAAGCGCTCCGCGCCGTCTCGCCCGCAGCGGCGACGCGGAAGCGGCGTTTTTCGCCCGCGGCAGACATCTCGCAGCGCCAGACGTCTTCGAAATCGTCTCGGGCGAGGCGTTCCGGCCATTCGACGATCAGCACCCAGCCGCTGTCGAGATACTCGTCAAAGCCCAATTCCCGGCCGTCGACGCGTTCCAGACGGTACAGGTCGGCATGCGCGACCGGGATCCGCGCCCGCGCGTATTCGTTGACCAACGCGAAAGACGGACTGCAGGTCCGCTTCCAGCCCAGCGCTCGGCACAGCTCGCGCACCAGCGTCGTCTTGCCGGCGCCCAGCTCCCCCGCCATCAGCAGCGTCATGGCGGGACGCAGGACGGCGGCGATTTTTTCTCCCAACGCCCGCGTATCGTCAAGTCCGTCGAGCGAAAAACAGCTTCGTCCGTCCGGTTCTTTTTTTACCGTCAGCACGCTCCGTTCAGCTCCTTCAAAACCGCCGGCAGGCGATCGGCCACTTCGTGAGCCAGCATACCGTCCCGTCCCCGCGTACGGCCCAGGGTCTCTCCGGCCGCGCCGTGGCACCAGGCCCCCAACGCCAGCGCCTTTTCCTCGGGAACTCCCGCGGCCAGCAGGGCCGCGCAGGCCCCCGCCAGCACGTCGCCCGACCCCGGCACGGCCAACGTCCGATCCCCGCGCGGCACGATCCACGGCGTCTGCTCCGGAGCGACGACAAGCGAGCGGTACCCTTTCAAGAGCACGGGGCCGCAACGTCGCGCCAAAGCTCCCGCCACCTCGAAGCGATCCCGCACGGGAGCTCGCCCGCCGAGGAGCGCCGCCGCTTCGCCCTCGTGAGGCGTCAGACAGCACCGCGCGGGGCTTATATCATCTTCGCCCAGCCAATACAGGCCGTCGCCGTCCCACAGGGACGGGCCGTTCCATTGCGCGCCGATCCGGCACAGTTCGCGGGCGCGGTCGTCGCGGTCGAGCCCCGAACCGATCAGAAGCGCTGTGCAGCGGGGGCGCCATTTCCGCATGACCGCCTCAAGAGAACCCGGAGTGCCCAGCGGTTCAGAGATCGCTTCCGGGAGCGATACTGCGAGAGCGTTCAGAACTTCCGGAACCGAAGCCAGCACCGCCAGCCCCGCGCCGGCGCGCAGAGCGCCGCGCGCCGCCAGAAGAGCCGCGCCGCGGTAGCGTTTTGATCCGGCGACGATCAGCACGCCGCCGCGGCGGCCTTTGTGGTCGTCGATCCGGCGGCGGGGAAGGAAATTTCGCACGTCGCGCTCTTCCAGCTCCAGCGCATCGGGAACTCCCAGCAGCGGCGCGGCGTTCTCGTCCAGAGGGATCAGGATCGTCTCCCCCGCCAAGGCCGCGCCGCGCCCCGTCGCCATCGACAGTTTCCGGCCGCCGGCCGTGCAGGTCCACTGCGCTTCGACGCCCTCGCCGCCTTCCGCGCCGCTGGGGATGTCTACCGCCAGCACACGACGGCCAAAGCGGCAGCGATTGAGCGCCGCGATCAGACGGGCGGTCTCGCCGCGGGGCGCGCCCGCCACGCCGGTGCCCAGAAGCGCGTCGACGACAAGATCGTGCGAATTCAACAGCTCCGTCAGCGCCGTTTCGTCAAGGGTGCGGCTTTCAACGACCGGCACCGCCATCTTCCCGAGCCTCGTCAGATTGACGGCGGCGTCGCCCTGGGAACGGGAGGCCTCGTGGCTGAGAAGCACCGTCGCTTTCCAGCCTCGTTCCATCAAAAGCCGGGTGACCACGAAGCCGTCGCCGCCGTTGTTCCCGGCGCCCGCCAAAATCAACGCTGAATGAGCGAGCGGCTGTTTCAGGATAAAATCGACAATGCCGCGGCCGACGCGCTCCATCAGTTCCAGGCCCGACAGGCCGGATTCGATCAGCCGCGCGTCAAGGACTCTCACTTTTCCGTTCGCGTACCACGGGATCACGGCCATCAGACTCCTTCCGTCTCGTAGATCACCACGGCGGCCGCGATGCCACCGTCATGGCTGAGCGAAAGATGAAAACGCGCCCGGCGGTACGGCTCCAGCGCCGGCGTCTGCGGATCGAGAACAAGAAAAGGCCGCCCTTCCGCGTCGTGACGCACGCTCACGCTGTGAAGCCCCAGCTTTGCCAAGCCCAAACCGGTCGCTTTGGCAAAGGCCTCCTTCGCCGCGTACGCCACGGCAAGATGACAGGCGCGCGATTTTTTCCCCGCCGCGTAAGACAACTCCGCTTCGGTAAAAACTCTTCGACAAAAAGCTTCGCTCTCGCAGGCTTCCCGCATGCGCTCCACGCCGCAGAGATCCATTCCGACACCGGCAATCATGTTTTCACCGCCTTATACTATACCGCTCCGCACTATTTTACAACAGTTTCAACTTTAAAAAAATCAAATTGGAACTGTATTAGAATCATCAAGACAGAAATTCAATCTATATTTTTCTCTACAAAAAAAGAGCACCTTGAAAAGATGCTCTCGAAACCATGGTGGGTGATACAAGAATCGAACTTGTGACCTCTTCCGTGTCAGGGAAGCGCTCTTCCTCTGAGCTAATCACCCGATGACGCCGAACATGAGGAATTCTACTCTCTCCGCCCGCGTCTGTCAACCCTGAAAAGCGTCTTCCGCCCCGCAGGGCTCGCCTATTCTCGCCTCCATAAAGTATAATAGCCTCGGCACAAAGATCAGCGCCCGCATGAAACGCGAGGCGAACGACCTGACATCGGAAGGGAGACACTTATGAAAAGAACGATTCTCGTAGTGCTGGCGGCGTTGTTTTCGGCCATGCCTTTTGCGACAGGCGGGACACGAGCGGGAGCTCTCGCGACGAAAAACGAAGGAGCGGACATGAAAAATCTGAAAGAGATCTACTTCGCAGGCGGCTGTTTTTGGGGCGTTGAAGAATATTTTTCGCGCATTCCCGGCGTGAGCGACGCCGTGTCGGGATACGCCAACGGGCACACGGCAAATCCGACCTACCGGGAAGTCTGCTCCGGGAACACCGGGCACGCCGAGACCGTGCGCGTCAGTTACGACCCGCGGCTCGTCAGTCTGGAAACGCTGACGGAACAGTTTTTCGCGATCATCGACCCGACCGTTCGCGACCGGCAGGGAAACGACGTCGGCCGCCAGTACCGCACGGGCGTGTATTACGCCGACACCGCAGACCGCGAGATCCTCGAGCGTCTTTTCGCCGCCGAGCAAAAGAAGCACGAACAAAAACTCGCTACGGAACTGCTGCCGCTGGAAAACTTCTCCGCGGCCGAGGAGTATCATCAGGATTATCTGAAAAAGAACCCCGGCGGATATTGCCACGTCGACTTCAGCACGCTCAACGGACTGAAAGCGAAAGCGCCGCTCGCGCCCGAAAGGAAATACGTCAAGCCGTCCGCCGCCGAGCTCAGGAAAAAACTGACGCCGGCCCAGTACGCCGTGACGCAGGAAGCCGCCACGGAACGCCCGTTCGCCAACGAATATTTCGACAACCGCGAATCGGGGCTGTACGTCGACGTCGTCACCGGCGAACCGCTCTTCTCGTCCGAAGCGAAGTTCGATTCCGGCTGCGGCTGGCCCAGCTTTTCGAAACCGATCGAGCCGGCTGTCGTCGTCGAACGTCACGACGGCAGTTACGGCATGAGCCGGACCGAGGTGCGCAGCCAAAGCGGCGACAGCCATCTGGGGCACGTTTTCGACGACGGTCCCAAGGAAAAAGGCGGGCTGCGCTACTGCATCAACAGTGCGGCGCTGCGTTTCATCCCCTACGACAAGCTGGACGAAGAAGGCTACGGCGAGTTCAAGCATCTTTGCGAAAGCTACGACAAACGCTAGCCCGCAGCGCGCCGGAAAACCGCGTCGCAAAAAAACGCCGGAGGGCGGAGAACATGCGACGTTCTCCGCCCTCCGGCGTTTTTATCGGCGCGATTTCTCGAACGCGGCGGCGCCTTCCCTGGCCTTTTCGACCGTGGCCGCGAGCGCCTCGACGAAGGCGCTTTTGAATCCCGCGCGCTGGAGGGCGCGCAGCCCGGCGATGGTCGTGCCGCCGGGAGTGCAGACGGAATCCTTGAGCGCGGCGGGATGAACGTTCTTCTGCCGCGCCAGTTCGGCGGCGCCGATCAGCGTCGCCGCGCCGGCGCGCAGCGACAGATCGCTTTTCATGCCCACGGCCAGACCGCCCTGGATAAATCCTTCCAGCAGTTCCAGCACATAGGCGATCGCCGAGCCGGAAAGGCAGACGACGCCGTCCAGATCCTTTTCGGACACTTCTACGACGTCGCCGAAGAGCGCGCAGAGCCCGCGAACTTCCTCGAAGTCGCCGTCGCTCCAGTCGCCGCGGACGATGCCGGTAAATCCGGCCCCGACGGCGGAAGCGATGTTCGGCATCACGCGCCCCCAGCGGGCGTTCGGCGCCGCTTTCTTCAGCAATTCCAGGCTGACCAGCGCCGCGCAGGAAACCAGCGCGCGCCCGGCCAGCACGGCCGCGTTTTCCGCGCAGTAGCTTTCGATCAACCACGGTTTCAACGCGACGAACACGGGGCCGCGCGCCAGCGGCGCAGCCTCGGCCAAAGCGGCGACCGTTTCGACGCCGTCGCCGCTCAGCGCGTCGAAATTCGCTCCCCGGCGCTGGACCACCACGGGCCTGACGCCGGCGCGGAACAGCCCGCGCGCTACGGCGCCGCCCAGATTGCCGCCGCCGATGACGATCGGGCGAAGTTCTTTTACGTTCATGACACACGCCTCCCAGCAAAATTCATTCAGGCGCTCTCGCGCCGCAGCCATACAGACGCACCCACTCGAACATGCCCAGCGCCGCCGCGACGCCGGCGTTGAGGCTGCCGGTGCGTCCCGCCATGGGAAAACTGACGAGCTTATCGCAGTTTTTCGCCGTCAGCGCCGAGATGCCGTCGCCTTCGGAACCGACGACGAGCGCCAGCCGTTCGGGCAGCGCGCTGCTCCACACGGTCTCGTCGGTACGGTGATCCAGCCCCACGACCCAGAAGCCTTTGTGCTTGAGGCGTTCCACGGTGCGGCCGACGTTGATCACCCGCGCCACGGGCAAACGGAAGGCGGCGCCGGCGCTGGTCTTGACGACCGTGCCGTTGACGGTCGCCGAGCGGTCGTTCTGGCAGACGACGCAGGCGGCTCCGGCCACTTCGGCCGTGCGGATCACCGCGCCGAGGTTGTGAGGATCCTGGCAGTGATCGAGCAGCACGACCAGCGCCGGCGCCTGGGGATCCAGCGCGTCGACGACGTCGTCGAGATCGGCCGGCGGGATCGGCGCCACGCGGGCCGCTACGCCCTGATGGACCGCGCCGCCGGTCAGCCGCTCCAGCTCGTCCCGCTCCGTCAGGTCCAGCGGGATCCGCCGGTCGGCGCAGAGGCACGTCACCGTGTCGCGGAACTCGTCCTGCGCGCCCGCCAGCAAAAAGACCTTGCGGCACAGCTCAGGCCGGTTTTGCAGCAGCGTCAGGACGGGATTGCGCCCCCAACAGAGATCTTCGGAACCGGACGGCGCGGCGCGCTTCGGCCGGGGCCGGCGTTCGGGAAACGGACGACCGCCGGGATTCTTCCATGCCTGACGGGGCGCGAAGTCCTTTTTACCGCCGGGACGCGCAGAACGCCCCAAGCCCCCGCGGCCGTCTCTCCTGCCGCGATTATTTTTTTCGGCGGGCCGTTCCATCGCTCTTCACCTTCCCGTTCTTCTCAAAAACATGAAGATATTCCCGGATCGCTTCAGCCGTGTAGCCCCTGCCGCGCTCGGCCAGCTCCCGCGGCGTGCCGCAGTCGACCAGCCGTCCGCCGGCGCTGCCGCCTTCGGGGCCGAGGTCGATCACGTAATCGCTGGAACAGATGATGTCCATGTTGTGCTCGATGAGCAGCACCGAGTTGCCCTGCTCGACCAGAGCGTGAAGGATGCGCAGCAGACGGGCCACGTCGGGATAGAAAAGCCCGGTCGACGGCTCGTCGAGCAGGTAGAGCGTGCTGCCGCCGAAGCGTTTGCTCAGCTCCTTGGCCAATTTGACGCGCTGGGCTTCGCCGCCGCTGAGCGTCAGCGCCGACTGGCCAAGATGGATGTAGCCCAGACCGGCGCGCTGCAGGAATTCGAGCTTGCGCGCGATCCTGGGCAGATCCTTGAAAAGCTCCATGGCCTCGTCGACCGACAGGTTGAGCACGTCGGCGATGCTGTGCCCCTTGAACTTCACTTCCAGCGTCTCGCGGTTGTAGCGCGTGCCGTGGCAGACGTCGCACTCCACGTACACGTCGGGCATGAAGAGCATGGAGACGCGCCGCTCGCCCGCGCCGCCGCAGGCTTCGCAGCGTCCGCCCTTGACGTTGAAGCTGAAGCGCCCGCTGGCGTAGCCGCGTAGTTTTGCCTCGGGCAGCTGCGAATACAGCTCGCGGATCGCCGAGAAGACGCCGGTATAGGTGGCCGGATTGGAGCGCGGCGTGCGGCCGATCGGGCTTTGATCGACCATGGCCACGTTCTTCAGCTGTTCCCAGCCGAGGATGTCCTTGTGCCGTCCGGGACGGTCGCGGTAATCGGCGTCCAGCTTGCGGCGCAGGCCGCGGTACAGCACGTCGTACATCAGCGAGCTTTTGCCCGAGCCGGAGACGCCGGTGAGACAGACCAGAGAGTTCAGCGGGATAGAAATATCGACACCTTTCAAGTTGTGTTCGGCCGCGCCGAGAATTTCAAGACGCTCTTTAGGGAGCGTCAAACGCTCCGAACGCACCATGCCGCACCGGTCGCCTCGCAGATACGGGCCGGTCAGAGAATTCGTCTTTCGGAACTCGTCCGCCGCGCCGCGCTGGACCACTTCGCCTCCGTAGCTGCCCGCTCCGGGGCCGATCTCGACGATGTAATCGGCGGCCAGCATCGTGTCGCGGTCGTGTTCCACCACGATCACGGTGTTGTCCATGTCGCGCACCGACTTCAGCGCGCCGATCAGCTTGCCGGTATCGCGGCTGTGCAGGCCGATGGTCGGCTCGTCGAGCACGTACATGACGCCCGACAGCTTCGAGCCGATCTGCGTCGCCAGCCGGATGCGCTGGCTCTCGCCGCCGCTCAGCGTGTCGGCGCGGCGCTTCAGCGTCAGGTACCCGACGCCGACTTCCACGAGGAAACTGAGGCGCTTTTCCAGCTCGACGATGACCTGGCTGATGACTTCGTTCTGGATGGGATCGTTCTGGTGCTGTTTGACGATCTCGTAAAAATCGCCAACGGGCAGCGAGGTCAGCTCGTCGATGTTCTTTCCCCAGAAGCGCACCGACAGCGCCTCGGGACGCAGGCGCGTGCCGTGGCAGGTCCGGCATTCGTCCTCGGTGCGGTAGCGTTCCAGCTCCTCGGCGGTCGCCTCCGACTCGGTGCTGTCGTAATAGCGCTGCAGCCACGGCAGCAGCCCTTCGTAACGTCCCTGATACTCCGACACCTCGCCGCCGCGCTCGAACTGCAGCGGCATACGTACGTCGGAGCCGTACAGCAGGATCTGTCGCTGCGCTTCCGGAAGTTCTTTGTAGGGGGCGTCGAGATCCAGCTTCACCTTTTTCGCCAGCTCCTCGAGACGGTACATCATGTACTGCCTGCCGCGGAACGGCAGCAGCGCCCCGCCGCGCACGGAGAGGTCGGGATTGACCGCCAGTTCTTCGGAAAAATGGCTGTGGCTGCCCAGCCCTGAGCAGTCGGGACAGGCTCCCATCGGGTTGTTGAAGGAGAACAGCGCCGGCTGGATGTCGGGCAGCGAGATATCGCAGTCGGGGCAGACGAAGCGTTCCGTCAGCATGTCTTCCGATCCGTCGGCGGCGATGATCACAAAGCCCTCGCCGAGCTGCAGGGCCGTCTGTACGGCTTCGGCCATGCGGCCTTTGCGGTCGGGCTGCACCGACATGCGGTCGACGACCACTTCGACGCTGTGTTTTTTGTTCTTGTCCAGAGGGATCTCTTCTTCCAGCCAGAGGACTTCGCCGTCGACGCGCACGCGCATGAAGCCTTTCTTGCGCAGCGCCGCGAAGACGTTCTTGAACTCGCCCTTCTTGGCGCGCACGACCGGGGCGAGCACTTCGAGCCGGGCGCCGCCGTGCTGGCGGTAAATGCGGTCGACGATCTCGTCCACGGAATACTTGTGGACGGGCTTGCCGCACCGGGGGCAGTACGGCGTGCCGGCGCGGGCGAACAGCAGGCGCAGGTAGTCGTAGATCTCGGTGACGGTGCCGACGGTGGAGCGGGGGTTGTGGGAGGTCCCTTTCTGTTCGATGGAAATGGCGGGCGACAGCCCTTCGATGTCGTCCACGTCGGGTTTTTTCTGCACGCCCAGAAACTGACGCGCGTAGGACGACAGCGATTCCACGTAGCGGCGCTGGCCTTCGGCGTAGAGCGTGTCGAACGCCAGCGAACTTTTTCCCGACCCCGAGGGGCCGGTGATGACGACGAGTTTGTTCTTGGGGATTTCCAGAGAGACGCCCTTGAGGTTATGCTCTCTTGCGTTTCTTATAACGATTTCCTGACGCGGCACGGAGACCGGTTCCTCCTTCTTCTTCGCCGAACCCGCCTTGGGGAGTCCGGCCTTCTTCCATGGCCTGGATCATGTCGCGGATCCGGGCGGCCTTTTCGAACTGGAGCTTTTCCACGGCCTCCCACATGAGCTTTTCGAGAGCCTCGTTGTCCATGTGCTCGATGCGCTGCTGCGCCCGCTTGTTCTTCGCTTCGGGCGCGGCCTCGAACTCCACCTCGGGCAGCATGCGTTCGATGGATTTGCGGATCGTCCGCGGCACGATATGATGTTCTTCGTTGTACTTCAGCTGCGCCTCGCGGCGGCGCCTCGACTCGCTCACGGCCTCGCGGATGCTGTCGGTCACCTCGTCGGCGTAGAGGATCACGCGCGAATCGACGTTGCGCGCCGCGCGTCCCATCACCTGCACGAGCGAGCGGTAGGAGCGCAGGAACCCCTCGCGGTCGGCGTCGAGGATCGCCACGAGCGTCACCTCGGGCATGTCGATGCCCTCGCGCAGCAGGTTGACGCCGATCAGCACCTCGATGTCACCGCTGCGGAGGCGGTTGATCTCCTCGGCGCGCTCGAAGGCGTTCAGTTCGGAATGAATATATTCGGACTTGACGCGCAGCGTGCTCATGTATCCGGCCAGCTCTTCGGCGCCTTTTTTGGTGAGCGTGGTGACAAGGCAGCGTCCGCCCGCAGCACGGACTTTCTGGATCTCGGCCAGCAAGTCGTCGATCTGTCCCGTCGCTTTGCGGATCTCCACTTCGGGGTCGGCGATGCCGGTGGGGCGGATCAGCTGCTCGACGACGCGCTTCGAATGCTCCACTTCCCAGTCGCCGGGCGTGGCGGAGCAGCAGACGACGCGCTGCATGTAATGTTCGAACTCATGCCATTTGAGCGGCCGGTTGTCGAGGCACGACGGCAGGCGGAAGCCGTGCTCCACCAGCACTTCCTTGCGGGCGCGGTCGCCGTTGAACATGCCGCGCACCTGCGGCAGGGTGATATGCGATTCGTCCACGACCATCAAAAAGTCAGGAGGAAAAAAGTCAAGCAGCGTGCCTGGCTGTTCGCCCTCGGCGCGGCCGTCGAGATAGCGCGAATAGTTTTCGATGCCGGAGCAGTAACCGGCCTCGGCCAGCATTTCCATGTCGTAGCGGGTGCGGCTGCCGAGGCGTTCGGCCTCGAGATATTTGCCCTCGGACTTGAAGCGGCCGACTTGCAGTTCCAGCTCGCGCTTGATCTTGTCCATCGATTCGGCGATCGCGCCGTCGCTGGTGACGTAATGCTGCGCCGGGAAGACCGAGACGTGCTGTTTGCGGGCGATGGAATGCCCGCTGACGGGATCGACCTCCTCGATGGATTCCAGCTCGTCGTCGAAGAAGGAAAAGCGCAGCGTGGCGTCGCTGTACACGGGATAGACTTCCAGCACGTCGCCGCGCACGCGGTATTTGCCGGGCTGCAGGTCGAAGTCGTTGCGCTCGTAATAGGCTTTCATCAACGCTTCCTGGAAGTTGCGCCGGTTCCAGCGCTCGCCCACGGCGAAGCTGACGATCGCGTCTTCGTAGTTCTTGCGCTTGCCCATGCCGTAGATGCAGGAGACCGACGCCACCACGATCACGTCGCGGCGTTCGATCAGCGACTTGGTGGTGGCGAGCCGCATGCGCTCGATCTGGGTGTTGATGGAAGCGTCTTTTTCGATGAACGTGTCCGAGCTCGGGATGTAGGCCTCGGGCTGGTAGTAATCGTAATAGCTCACGTAATAGTGCACGGCGTTCTCGGGGAAAAATCGTTTGAACTCGCTGAACAACTGCGCCGCAAGGGTTTTGTTGTGCGCCAGCACCAGCGTGGGGCGGTTATACTGCGCCACGACGTTGGCGACGGTGAACGTCTTGCCGCTGCCCGTCACACCCATCAGCGTCGAGCATTTCTCGCCGCGCTCCAGGCCTTCGAGCAGCGAATCGATGGCCTGCGGCTGATCGCCCGACGGCGGCCAGGGCGCGCGCAGTTTGAATTTTTCAGTCTCCATGATCGGACCTCCACGAGACAAAACGGATGACGAAAGCGAAAAGAAAAGGACGGAGCGAAAAGATCCACTCCGTCCTTCTATTGTACCAGTTTATTCGCCTTTTGCAGAGGGCGGTTCTTTTCCCGTCATCGGGGCCATCTCGTTGGAAACGACGGGCGCCCGCGGGATAAAGCCATCTGTCGCTTTCTCTCCCGCCGGAGCCGTTCCTTCCGGCGCGGGGACATCGGTGCCTTCGGAGGCGGGCTTTTCCTCGGGCTTCTCGGGGACGGGCTCTTCCTCGCCGAGCAGCACCGCCAGGTCGTGACCGTCCATCACTTCGCGTTCGAGCAACGTTTCGGCGACGAGGTCGACTTTGTCCCTGTTCTCCGACAGCAGATTCTTGACGCGGACGTAACACTCCTCCACGATCTTGCGGACTTCCTCGTCAATGGCGAAGGCGATCTGGTCGCTGTAGTTGCGGTCTTCGCCCAAGTCGCGGCCGAGGAACACCTCATGGCGCTGGCGTCCCAGCACGACGGGGCCGAGAGAGCTCATGCCGTACTGCGTGACCATGCTGCGGGCCACCTGCGTGGCGCGTTCCAAATCGTTGCTGGCGCCGGTGGTGATGTCGCCGAAAACCAGCTCTTCGGTGACGCGGCCGCCGAGCAACACGCAGATGTTGTTGGTCAGCTCGTTCTTCGAGGCCAGGAAACGGTCCTCGGCCGGAAGCTGGAGCGTATAGCCCAGCGCTGCGCTGCCGCGGGGGATGATCGAGATCTTGTGCACGGGATCGCAGCCGGGGATCAGCTTCGCCACCATCGCGTGCCCCGTCTCGTGGTAGGCGATGATCTTCTTCTCGCGGGGGCCGATCAGGCGGCTCTTGCGCTCGGGGCCGGCGATGGAACGGTCGATGCCCTCTTCCAGCTCGGCCATGCCGATCTCCGTTTTGCCGCCGCGAGCGGCCAGCAGCGCCGCTTCGTTGATGACGTTGGCCAGATCGGCGCCGACGAAGCCGGGCGTGCGCTTGGCCAGCACCTTGAAATCGACGTCGGGCGCGAATTTCTTGTCCTTGGCGTGGACTTTCAGGATCGCCTCGCGCCCTTTCACGTCGGGCGTGTCCACGACCACGTGGCGGTCGAAACGCCCCGGGCGCAGCAGCGCCGGATCGAGCACGTCGGCGCGGTTGGTGGCCGCGATCAGGATGATGCCGGTCTTCTCGTCGAAGCCGTCCATCTCGACGAGCAGCTGGTTCAGCGTCTGCTCGCGCTCGTCGTGGCCGCCGCCGAGGCCGGTGCCTCTCTGGCGGCCGACGGCGTCGATCTCGTCGATGAAGACGAGGCAGGGCTGATACTTGCGGGCCTGTTCGAACAGGTCGCGCACGCGCGAAGCGCCGACGCCGACGAACATTTCCACGAAGTCGGAGCCGCTGGTGCTGAAAAACGGCACGTCCGCTTCGCCGGCGCAGGCGCGGGCCAGCAGGGTCTTGCCGGTTCCGGGCGAGCCGAGCAGCAGCACGCCCTTGGGCACTTTGGCTCCCAGCTTGGTAAAGCGATCGGGCGATTTGAGGAACTCTACCACTTCCTTGAGCTCCTCCTTGGCCTCGTCGCAGCCGGCCACGTCGTTGAAGGTCACCTTGGGGCGGTTGTCGAGGAACATTTTCGCCTTGCTCTTGGCGAAGCTCATGACCTTTCCGCCGCCGCCCTGCATGTTGTGCAGGAAGAAGATCCACACGCCGATCAGCAGCAGCGTGGGGAACACGGACGAAGCCAGCGTCATCCACCACGGCGTTTCCGGCGGCTCGGCGATCTTTACTTCCACGCCCCGGGCGGCGGCTTCTTCGGCCACGTCCTTGACGCCGACGATGTTGCTGACGAACGCTTTGCCGTCGGCGTAACGCCCCTGGGCCCTCATATCGTTGATCGTGAAGTTTTTGATCCGCCCCGCGGCCAGATCGGTCCTGAACTGGCTGTAGGGGATCTCCGCCACTTCGGGGCCCGCGGTCTGAGGCGTGAGAAACATGTTCACAACGCTGACGACGAGCACCACGAGGATCAGATACACGCCGAGGTTCTTCATTAATCGCTGCACAATGGCGCCTCCTTAAAATTCATAACATCACTCCGAAACGGAGCGCACCGTGTGGATCGAAGGCAGGTTGCGCATCTTCTGATCATAATCCATGCCGTAGCCGACCACGAACTCATCGGGAATCACGAATCCCGTGTACTCGACCGGCACGTCGACGACGCGCCGTTCCCTTTTGTCCAGCAGGACGCACACTTCCACGGACGCGGCGCCCTCGTCCTTGAAGTATCCGCGCAGGTGCTGCAGCGTCAGCCCCGTGTCCACGATGTCTTCGACGATCAAAATGTGGCGTCCCTTCACCGCGATGCCCGTTCCCTGCGAAATGGTCACTTTGCCCGACGACGTGGTCGAAGCGCCGTAGGACGCGGCCTTCATGAACTCCATGACGACGTTCACCGACGGCGAGATCTCGCGCACCAGGTCGGCCATGAAGATCACCGCGCCGCGCAGGATGCCGATGACGGTCAGGCTCTGCCCGTCGTATTTCTTGCTGATCTCCGACGCCAGCACGCGAACGCGCGCGGCGATCTGTTCCCTAGCGATCAGGACTTCCGCTGCTTTCAATTCCATAAAGATTCCCTCCAGCGCCCGACAAGGGGACTCAAAACGACCTGAGCAACAATGTTATATTTTACACTATGGCGGAGGATTTCCCATCGGTTTTGTTTTTTTTCCGCCCGAAAAACATTTTTTTGGAAGATCACCGGGAAAAAAGACGTTGTCACATCATATTTTTCAGTATTTTTTTGCAGAACGACCGGCCGCGCCTCATCGAGTGGGCAGCGGGGGCCGAAATCGGACTCCGCTGACGCGCCCTTCAGCCGCAGCGAAACTTTCCAGCCGCCCCAGCGCGCCGTTTCGCCGAGCGAAAGCCGGAGCGCCTCCAGCCGCTTTTCCGCCGCCGGATGCCAGCACAGCAGGCCGTCCCCCGCTTCCACGTCGACCTCGGAGCCCCATTGGAACACAAAGCGTCCGGAACGGCACGTCAGGCGATCCAGCTCTTCGACGCGGGGTCTGGTCAGAGCGGCCAGCCCCAGCCGACGCCCCACAAAGCGCAGCAGTTCACGGCGCTGGAACTCGTGGACGCGGCGCAGTTTGCTCAGGCTCAGGCACGGCCAGCCGCGCCGCGGCAGCGAGACCTCGCGGCACAGCGCGGCCGACTGCTCTTCCTGCATCTTTCGCCAAAGCTGCGCCTCTTCGGCCAGAGAGGCCAAATGCTCGACAACGCCGGGATTGACCTCGCGGGCCAGCAGAGGCATCACTTCGTTGCGGACGCGGTTGCGCTGGTAAATGTTCAACGCGTTCGTCTCGTCTTCTACCCAGCTCCAGCCCTGCGCGCGGAGAAAATCGCGCAGTTCCTCGCGGCGGAACGAAAGCAGCGGGCGGATATAGTTGCCGCGCTGTTCCGGCATCCCCGCCACGCCCCAAAGCCCGCAGCCGCGGGCCATGTTCATGAGCGCGTTTTCGGCCAGATCGTCGCGCGTATGCCCCAAGGCCGCCAGACGGCATCCGAATCTTTGCGCCGTCTCCTCGTAGAGCTCATAGCGAAGCCGACGCCCCGCCGCTTCTTCAGACTCGCCTTTTCGAGACAATTCAGGGACCGGACGGCGTTCGTCCACACAGCGCACGTTCAATTCGGCGCAGCGCTTTTTCACGAACTCGCCGTCGCCGCACGAGGCGCCTCGGATGCCGTGGTCCATATGGACCACGATCAGCTGCGAAGGCTCGTAAAGCCGGGAAAAAAGACAGAGCAGACTCATCGAGTCGCTGCCGCCCGAAACGCCGAGCAGCACCGGCGTCTGGCCGAGCCAGCCACATCGTTCCATGACGCCGCGAAAGCGCCGCGGCACATCGCTTTTCGTCACGTCAGGTTCTCCCCTTTCCTTCGCCTCACGGAAATTGATTCTAAATCGAATACGCAGCAAAATCAAGTTGAAGGCACAAATAAAATCGCGCCCCGTCATAAAAAGATCGCTCGTCCATAGGTGGACAAGCGATCTTTCTCAGGGCTGTTCTTTTGGCGATTCGACCAGTTTCAAGGCGGCCCTCGCCGCTGCCTGCTCAGCTGCCTTGCGGCTGGTTCCTCTGCCGCGGGCGAGCTCTTTGCCGTCCAGCAGAGCCCGGACGATGAAAATCGGATCATGCTCCGGCCCTTTACGCTGAAGCAGTTCATAATAAGGCGTCGGCCCGTTCCGTTCTTGACAGAGGATCTGCAGACGGCTCTTCGGGTCGAGCTGCTCGTGCGACGCTTCCCGCGGACGACGGTTCAGAAAAGCGCGGGCCTGTTCCAGCCCGCCGTCGAGATAAAGTGCCCCGATCAGAGCTTCGACCGCGTCGCCGATCATGTTCTCGCTGGCGCTGCCGCGCTGTCCCATTCCCAAAAGGAGCAGGCCGTCCAATCCCAAAGAATGGCCCCAGGCGGAAAGCACCTCTTCGCGAACCAGCGAAGCGCGCTCGCGGGTCATCTGCCCTTCGCTGGCGTCGGGGCGGGCGCGGAACAGTTCTTCGCTGATCAGCACTTCCAGCACGGCGTCGCCGAGAAACTCGAGGCGTTCGTTCCAGAACGGGACTCCCCGTTCGTGCGCGTAGGAAGAATGAGTCAGCGCTTCTTCCAGCAGGGCCGGGTCGCTGAACTCGTAGCCGATGCGCCGCTGAAACTCGAGCAGATCTTTTGCCCGCGCCGGCTCCGTTCCGTTCATTATCCTTCGTACTTCTGCAGCGCGAGCACGCCGTTATGGCCGCCGAAGCCGAAATTGTTGACGAGGATACGTTTGACGTCCCGGTCATACAGCGTTTCGGCGACGACGTTGACGTCGCATTCGGGATCGGGCGTTTCGTAGTTGCGCGTCTTGTGGACGATCCCCTGCTCGAAGGCCTGGAGCGCCGCCACGACCGCCACGCCGCCGGCCGCGCCGAGCGTGTGGCCGAAGATCGACTTGGTGGAGGTGACGAGCGTATCCTTCGCCTTGTCGCCGAGCAGTCCGTTGATGGCCTTGGACTCCATGATCTCGTTGAGATGTGTGGACGTCCCGTGGGCGTTGACCAGATCGACGCCGTCCCAGCCCGACTGCTTCATGGCCAACTCCATGGCCTTCATGGCGCCGGCGCCGTCGGGATCGGGAGCGGTCAGATGATAGGCGTCGCACGTGGCGCCGTAGCCGGTCAGCTCGCCGTAAATGTGAGCGCCGCGGGCGCGGGCGCGCTCAAGATCCTCAAGGACGACGACGCCGGCTCCCTCCGCGACGATGAAGCCGGCGCGGTCTTTGTCGAAGGGACGGGACGCGCGCTCCGGATCGTCGTTGTGGGTCGTGCACAGCGCCTTCATGGAGGCAAAGCCGGCCACGGTCAGTCCCATCACGCAGGCCTCGGCGCCGCCGGCCAGCATCACGTCGGCATCGCCGCGCTGGACAGCGTACCATGCCTCGCCGATGCTGTTGATCGACGAAGCGCAGGCGGTGACGATGCACATGTTAGGGCCTTTGCAGCCGTACTTGATGGCGATGTAGGCCGAGGTCATGTTGCTGATCATCATCGGGATGGCGAAAGGCCCAACATGGCGAGGCCCTTTTTCGGAAAGATCCTGATATCCTTCCCAGCTGGTGTGCAATCCGCCGGTGCCGGAACCGATGTAGACGCCGAACTTCCAGGGATCGACGGAAGCCGGATCGAGTTTCGCGTCTTCGATCGCCATTGACGCCGCCGCCGTCGAGAACTGAATGACGCGGTCGGTGCGCTTGGCCTCTTTTTTAGCCATATAAAGGGCAGGGTCAAAGTCGATGACCTCTCCCGCGATTTTCACGTTATAGTCTGAAGTGTCGAAGGCAGTAATGCTTCGAACGCCATTTTCTCCCGCTTCAAGAGCGCGCCAGTAATTCTCCTTGCCGATGCCAACGGGGCTGACCACGCCGAGCCCGGTGATCACGACTCTTCGATTCATTTTGAGATCTCCTTGCGTCTCGGTGGACGAATACACTAGATGGTCCTTTGAAAAGGGGGAGAGGAACCGCCGTACTGGTATCCTCTCCCGACAAATACAGCTTCGTTACTCCTCGATGCCAAGCTTGCTGGCGGCGTAGTTGATCGCTTCGCCGACAGTGGTCAGCTTTTCGGCATCCTCATCGGGAATCTCGATGTCGAACTCTTCCTCGATGCCCATGATCAGCTCGACGATGTCAAGGGAATCGGCGCCGAGATCTTCCACGAAAGAAGCCTCGGGGCGGATCTGCTCCTCTTCCACGTCAAGACGGTCGATGATGATTTCCTTCAGGCGAGCGAGAACATCTGCTTTAGTCATAGCTCAAAGCACCTCCATAAAAATATGCGGCCTTGTAAAAGAACCGCTCTATGCCATTGTCATCCCGCCGTCAACGGCGAGAACCTGACCTGTGATGTAAGAACTGCTTTCCTGAGCGAAGAAGGACACGGCATTGGCCACGTCCTCGGGATTGCCCTGACGCCCTTGCGGGATGCCCGCCAGGATCGCTTCCTTGGCGGCGTCGCTCAGGACTTTCGTCATATCGGTGGCGATATAACCGGGAGCGACGCAGTTCACCGTCACGCCCTTGGCGGCGTATTCGCGCGCCACGCACTTGCTGAAACCGATCACGCCGGCCTTGGCCGCGCCGTAATTGGCCTGTCCTGGATTGCCCGTCACGCCCACCACCGAAGAGATGTTGACGATCCGGCCCCAGCGGGCGCGGACCATGGACTTGACCGCTTCGCGCGTGCAGAGGAACACGGACTTGAGATCGGCGTCGAGCACGTCGTCCCAGTCGGCGTCCTTCATCCGCATCAGCAGCCCGTCTTTCGTCCGTCCGGCGTTGTTGACGAGGATCTCGACGGGGCCGAGAGATTCCTTGACGTCGTCGAAAAGTTTCTTCACCGCTTCGGGGCTGGAGACGTCGCCGGCAAAAGCCATCGCTTTTCCGCCCGCGGCGGTGATCTCATCGACCAGAGACTGGGCCGCTTCCGCCGAAGAACGATAGTTCACCGCCACGGAACAACCGTCGGCGGCAAGGCGTTTCGCCACGGCGCGGCCGATGCCGCGGCCGGCGCCGGTCACCAAAGCAACGCGAGCCATCGTTATTCCGCCGCCTTCCGTTCCGTAAAGGGAGCGACCTGCTCGAGATCGGCCGGCTGTTCCACGTTGAGCACCGCGGCCTGACGGGCGATCTTCTTGACCGTACCGCTCAGCACCTTGCCGGGCCCCATCTCGATGAATCCTTCCACTCCCTGCGCAGCCATGGTCTGCACGCTTTCGACCCATCTGACGGGACTGTAGGTCTGAGCGTACAGTCCGTCGCGAATCGCGGAAACGTCGCTGACCGGCTGAGCGGAAACGTTGGCGACCAGCGGGCAGCCGCCGGCGTTCCAGACGCACTTTTCCATTTCGGCCGCCAGACGGTCCGCCACCGGACGCATCAGCGAGCAGTGGAACGGGGCGCTCACGTTCAGCATCACGCAACGCTTGGCGCCTTTTGCGGAAGACAGCGCGACGGCGCGTTCCACCGCGGTCGTATGGCCGGAGATGACCGTCTGCACGGGCGTGTTGTAGTTCGCCGCCTCGCAGACTTCGCCCTGAGCGGCCTCTGCGCAGACGGCGCGGACCGCGTCGGCTTCAAGCCCGAGGATCGCCGCCATGGCGCCTACGCCCCGAGGCACGGCCTCCTGCATGAAGGAACCGCGCTTGTGCACGAGACGCACGCCGTCGGCCAACGACAGTACGCCGTTGGCGACGAGAGCCGTGTACTCGCCAAGGCTGTGTCCGGCCACAAAAGCGGGAGCCAGCGTCACGCCTTTTTCCTGAAGCGCGCGGAACACGGCGATGGACATGGTCAGAATAGCCGGCTGAGTGTAGGCCGTCAGGACCAGTTTGTCCTCGGGACCGCTGAAAATGATGTCGCTGAGAGAAAATCCAAGAGCCTCGTCGGCTTCAGCGAAAGTATCCTTTGCCGCCTTGGAAACGCCGCAAAGTTCCTTTCCCATGCCGACGGCCTGAGAGCCCTGGCCGGGAAAAACGATCGCATACTTCATAGGCTTCGACTCCTTTTAAGCGTTGGCTTCCAAGTCCTTGAGAATAGTTTTGGCCTCGGCGACCATGCTTTCGATGATATCGGCACAGGAACGGATGTCACTCACGAGCGCAGCCGACTGGCCGGCCATGACGGATCCCCGTTCCATGTCGCCGTCGACGACGGCGGCACGAAGACGGCCTGTGCCCAACTTTTCGATCTCGGCCACCGGGGCGTGGTTGTACTCGAGATCGAGGAATTCCTTCGTCAGTTTATTGGCGATGCAGCGCACGGGATGCCCCGTGCTGGCGCCGGTCACCGCGGTGCAGCGCTCTTTCGCCCTGACAAGTTCCTGTTTGTAATCGGGATGCACCGTGCATTCCTTGGAACAAACGAAGCGCGTCCCCACCTGAACTCCTTTGGCCCCCAGAGAGAAAGCGGCCGCCATGCCGCGGCCGTCGACGATGCCGCCGGCGCAGACAACGGGGACTTTCACCGCTTGAGCCACGAGGGGCGTGAGCACCATGGTCGTCAGCTCGCCGATATGTCCGCCGGCTTCCATACCCTCGGCCACCACAGCCTGCGCACCCTGGCGGACGGCACGGATCGCCACCGCCGTGGAAGCGACGACGGGCATGACGATCGCCCCGAGAGGTTTTAACCGCTCGATCACTTTGCCGGGGCTGCCGGCGCCGGTCGTAATGACTTTGATGCGATATTTGGCGGCCAGTTCCACCGCGGCGGGAGCCGTCGGCGACATAAGCATGATGTTCATGCCGTAGGGCTTGTCGGTCAACTCGCGAATCTTGAGCAATTCTTTCTCCAGCAGCTCGGGCGGCGTCGCTCCCGCGGCGATGATACCAAGGCCGCCTGCATTGCTGACCGCAGCGGCCAGCTCCGCATTGGCGATCCAAGCCATAGCCCCTTGGATCACAGGATGTTTAATTCCCAAAAGTTCCGTGATTTCCTTACCGAGCATGAAGAAACGAACCCCTTTCGTTTTTCGCAGTCAGAGCGCTGCCGACACCAATCCTCTCAAACCTCATCAAACGTTCCGGCGAACGGTGCGCGATCGTCAGCACAGCGTCTCCTCGGCAGCAACTTTTTCCAATTCCTGTGCAATATCCTCACGGATACGTTCCAGCGCGTTACGTGCCACGAAGCTGTAGGCCACGCCAATGGCGTTGGCGATGGCGGGCGCTTTGGAACGCCCGTGAGCTTTGATCACCGCGCCGTTCACGCCCATCAGCGCGGAACCGCCGTAGCGCTGATAATCGACGCGCGCGCCAAGTCTCTTCATGGAAGGATACAGCAACAGCGCACCGGCTTTCGCCAGCCAAGATTCCTGGATGGTTTCTTTGACCAGTCCTTTGCAGAATTTGATCAACCCTTCAAAGGACTTGAGCATGACGTTGCCGGAAAAACCGTCGCAAACCACGACGTCCGCGTCGCCCATGGGAACGCGGTTGGCTTCGACATACCCGCCGAAATTCAGGTCGTCGCTGGCGCGCAGTCGTTCGCGAGCCGCCACGATCACGTCGTCGCCCTTGATTTCTTCGGAACCATTGGAAAGCAAACAGACCCGCGGCGACGAGGAGAGCTTTTCCACGTCCTTCATGTAAACGGAACCCATCAGCGAAAATTGTACCAGATTCAGCGGCTTGCAGCGAACGGTGGCTCCAGCGTCAAGAAGGAACACCGGTTTCTTCGTCGGCAGCAAGATCCCCAAGCCGGGACGGTCGATCCCCTTCAGACGGCCGACTACAAGCACACCGCCGGCCACGATCGCGCCGGTGCTGCCGGAAGAGACGCAACCCTTCGCTTCACCAGACCGGACCATTTCCATAGCGATACGCATGCTGGAACGTTTTTTGCAGCGGATCGCCTTTGCGGGCGACTCGTTCGGATCGACCACTTCATCGGTATGGACCACGCGAATGCGGCTTCGGACGCTGCTGTCAGCTTTGTCCAGATAAGGTTCGATGACGGTTTTGTCCCCAATCAAAGCGATCTCGAGATCGCTGTTTTTATTGCATGCTTCAATGACGCCAGGACAGACGGCAGACGCGCCGTGATCGCCGCCCATGGCGTCTACGGCAATGATCATGTTTATCCCTCGTTCCCCCGCACGGCTGAAACCGTGCTTTCTTCACCGCTCGACAGAGCCCGCACGATAAAGCGCCCCACGTAAATCTCTCGGTCGCCCACGTTGGTATGAACGCTCACGATGTACTTGTCGCCTTCATGAACGCCCACTTTTGCCCGGGCCACCAGTCGGTCTCCCACAACCGCAGGAGCGCTGTAGCGGCCGCGGAACGTCTGCACGACAACCATGTCGGCTTCTACCACGGCGATCGCCAGCGTGCTCGCTTGAGCGTAGATGTATTGATCCCAGACCTGGTCGGTGTGGCGAAAGGCCATTTCCTTGGTGGTCTGGAGCATGGAGAGCGCCCAGACGTTTGGCTCCAGCCCCAGAAGTTCGCCGATGAATTCCTCCTGCTTCAGAGAACGCAGGCGACTGACGGCCCGCTCGGCCATCTGGCGGGTGCGTTCGCGCAGTTCCGGCACGCCCATGAGCGCGCGGTCAAGCCGGATCGTACTGAGACTCACTTTCAGCAGCCGAGCGAGATCTTCATCGGTATAGAGAGGATTCTGTTCTATCAGCGCGAATAACTTTTCGTGGCGCTTCAACTTGCCATTTTTCAGTGACATGTTCCTCCCTCGCTTTTAACACCTAGTCCTAATATCTACTCTCGAACTACGCGAAGTATAAAGACTTTACCGTGAAAGGTCAAGACACTTTCAGCCGTCCCCAAATATTTTTTACGTATGAAACTGTGCAGAAATGATATATCCCGCCGTGCCGGCACGTTCTCTCCAGGAAAAGGATTTTCATCGCTTCGCACCGGCTCTTCTTGACAATGAACACTGACTTCCAAGAGAAACGCAAAGAGCCCCCTGCCGTAGCATTTTTACGCAGGGGGCTCTTCAGTTTTCTGTGAGCAGCTCGAGCTTATTCGGCTTTCGCTTCGGTTTCGGCCTTGTCGGCGGCGACCTTGAGCACCTTGCGGCCGCGGTAATAGCCGCAGACAGGGCAGGCGCTGTAGGTCGGGATCATCTCGCCGCAGTGAGAACAGGCCGTCATGCCGGGAGCGGTCTTTTCGCCCAGCCAATGGGCAAAACGCATGTGGGTCCTGCGGTGGGACACTTTCATCTTCGGGGTTGCCATAGTCATTTCCCTCCTTTTTGCTTTTCTTCATCCACAAAATCTGCCAGAGCCAGGAAACGCGGATCTCTTCGATCCTCGGCGGGGAGAAGCGAATCGATCTCAATGCATCCCTCAGGGCACGTCGCGTAAAGCGGCAAAGCCACCACAAGGCATTCCCACACGAGATCGGTCACGTCAACGCTGCCGCCGAGCCACGTAACGGGCAGAACGACCCTGTTGGAATCGTAGAATAATTCCTCTTCTTCCTGTACTTTCCCAACATCTTCCGACTGCAAGACGTAAGAATACATGAATTCCTGCCGAATTGCAACCGTCAAAGGCGCGCAACATCTACGGCATTCGGCAGCAACTTCTCCACTAATTCCGATCAAAACGTCGGCCCCCTCAGGGGTCCGCTGCGTTTCCACGGTGACTTTGACAGGACCGGTGAAGGAGAATTCCTGAGCGCCGCAGGACAGGGGCTCTTTCAGATCCAACGTCCAGATTTGGGAGAGCCTGAGCTGCGAATCTTTCGCTTCCGGCAAAGGCACAACGAAACGCCAGTCCGCCGGCCGTTCGGTCAGTGCCATAAGTCTTGCTCTCTCCGCTCCTGGTCCCCGCTCAGAAAGCCATCTTCTTGGTGTCGCGGGCGATGACCAGCTCTTCGTTGGTGGGAATGACGATGACTTTGACCTTGGAATCGGGAGCGCTGATGACGCGTTCCTCGCCGCGGAAATTATTCTTGGAATAATCCATCTTCACGCCCAGGAATTCAAGTCCTTCGGTGACCATCTGGCGAGTCGTGGCGCTGTTCTCGCCGATACCGGCCGTGAAGACGATGGCGTCGACGCCGCCCATGGCCGCCGCGTAAGCGCCGATGTACTTTTTGACGCTGTAGGTCAGCATTTTATAAGCCAGCGCGCACTTAGCGTCGCCCTTGTTCATGCCTTCTTCGACGTCGCGAAGGTCGGCGGAAACGCCGGAGACGCCGAGCAGACCGCTCTCCTTGTTGAGGATCTTGTCGGTTTTCTCGGCGCCTTCCTTCTGGGCGATAAAGGTGACAACGCTCGGATCCAGGTCGCCGCAGCGAGTGCCCATGACGACGCCGGGAAGCGGCGTGAAGCCCATGGAGGTGTCGACGACCTTGCCGTGGTCGACGGCCGCCAGCGAACTGCCGTTGCCGAGATGGCAGGTGATGATCTTCAGATCTTCGATGGGACGGCCGAGAATTTCGGCGCAGCGGGACGATACGAAGCGGTGGCTGGTGCCGTGGAAACCGTAACGGCGCACGTGGTCTTCCTTGTAATATCTCTCAGGCACGGCATAGCGGAAAGCGTAGTCGGGCATGGTCTGATGGAACGCCGTGTCGAAAACGCCGACCTGAGGGACCGAAGGCAGCGCTGCCGTGATCGCCTCGATGCCGATGATGTTGGCGGGATTGTGAAGAGGCGCAAGGGGGGCACAACGTTTCAGAGCGTCCATCACAGCGGGCGTGATTTTTACGGAGCCGGCGAACTCCTCGCCGCCGTGGACGACGCGGTGCCCGACGGCCCCCAGCTCGTCAAGGCTCTTGAGCACGCCGACTTTGGCGTCGAGCAGCGACTTGAGGACGAGATCGACGGCGACCTTGTGATCGGGGATCGCGGTCTCGGTGACCACCGCGTCCATGCCGATCTTGGTGTGCTTGAGGCGGGAACCGTCGATGCCGATGCGCTCGACCAGACCTTTGGCAAGCACGGACTCGTTGTCCATGTCGAAGACCTGATACTTCAGAGAGGAGCTGCCGCAGTTGATAACGAGAATCTTCATTACAAAAAACCTCCTTGACGTTTTTGACGCTCTGTCGTATATCCAAACTGTCACTCATCCCCTGCGCCGCGGGCAAATTCAGAGGAGAATCACCATCATGAGAAAAATCATCGGCATCGTCGCCGAATACAATCCCTTTCATCGGGGCCATCGGTATCAGATCGAGGAAATAAAAAAAAGAAACGCCGGCGCGGCCGTTATCTCCGTTTTGTCGTCGAACTTCCTGCAGCGGGGCGTGCCCGCGCTACAGGATAAATGGGAACGCGCCCGCGCCGCGGTGCGTTGCGGCGTCGATCTGGCGCTCGAGCTGCCGCTGCCGTTTTCCTGCAACAACGCCGGCGTTTTCGCCGGCGGCGCCGTGGCGCTGCTGAAAGCGACGGGCGTCGTCGAGGCCATTTCCTTCGGCATGGAAGACGAAACGGACCTGCTCGGCGCAATCTCTGCTATTTTAGTCCAGGAACCTCCAGCTTTCAAGGCTGTTTTACAGGATTTCTTAAAAAAAGGTTCTTCTTACGCCCAGGCGAGAGCCGAGGCGGCCGAACGGCTTTGTCCCGGCGCCGGCGCGCTGCTGGGCAAGCCCAACAACACGCTGGCCCTCGCTTACGCGGAGGCGGCGCTGCGCCAGCAGGCCGAATTCGAACTGCTGCCGGTGCGGCGCGTCGGAACCGGATACCATGACCGCAGCGAAGGCGAGATCATGAGCGCTACGGGGATCCGCGAAGCGCTTCTGGACGGGCGGACGGAGCGCGCGTACCGCGCCATGCCGGACGAAAGCGCGGCGATTCTTCGGGGAAATATCGCTGCCGGACGCTGCTGCCTCGATTGGAAGCCGCTTTGGCTGGCGCTGCGGCTGCTGCTCATGCGCGCCGCGAAAGCGGAGCTGGCGCGATACGCCGACATGAGCGAGGGCATCGAAAACCGTTTTTTCGACCAGTATCCGCGCTGCGAAAGTTTCGAAGAACTGGCCGAACGGGTCGCCACGCGCCGCTATCCGCGCACGCGCGTCCGCCGTCAGCTCATGGGGCTGCTGCTGAACGTCGGCGAAGCGGACAACCAGCTCTTTCAGCGCCGCGGCCCCGCCTACATCCGTCCGCTGGCGATGAACGACCGCGGCCGCGAGCTGCTGCGCCTGATGCGCAAAAAGAGTGCGCTGCCGGTGATCACGAAACCCGCGGGATTGCGCGGCGACGACTACGCCCAAAAGATCATGACGCTGGAATTCCGCGGCGCGGCGCTGTGGGAAAGTCTTGTGCCCCGCCCCGACTGGGAGCGCGAGAAAAAAGCCGTGCCGCTGGTCCTGAACGGCTAGCTTCTCACCAGACCGGCGCCGGCTTTGGCGCCGCTGTGAAAGCGCTCCACCAGACGGCGGTACACATAGGGCGGCACGAGGTTGCGCACTTCGCCGCCGAGCTGGAACACGTCCTTGATGGTATGGCTGGAAAGAAACGAATATTTGGCGTCGGTGACGATGAACAGCGTTTCGATCTCCGGCGCCAGCTGACGGTTCATCAGCGCCATCTGAAACTCGTACTCGAAGTCGGACAGCGCCCGCAGACCGCGGATGACGATACTGCTTTTGCGCTGGCGCAGAAAATCCACCAGCAGCCCGGAGAAGGAATTCACCGTGACGTTGGAAAGGTGTTTGAGAGCCTCGCGAGCCATGTCGACCCGTTCGTCGATCGCGAAGGCTCCTTTTTTGTCGGGATTGATCAACACGGAGACCTCGACCTCGTCGAATAGCGCCGCCGCGCGTTCGGCGATGAACACGTGGCCGTTCGTGATCGGATCGAAGGAACCGGGATAGACCGCCTTATGCCTGTACATCGGAGACCTCCTTCAGTTTGAGGAAATCGAGCACCGAAACGCCGTAGCGCCGCTCGTCCGCCAGCTCCCAGGGCGAATCATCCAGGTCGAGCGGCTCGCGCCCGGCGCGCTCGAGGATCACCGTGCCGCCGGGCTTCAACAGTCCGGCATGAGCGCCGAGGAGCCGCGGCAGCTCGCTCATCCACTTCATCTCATAGGGCGGATCGGCGAAGATCACGTCGAAGCTCAGCCCGCGCTTTTCCAGCCAATTCAGCGCCCTGCGCACGTCCATGCAGAGGGCGGTATGATTTTCCGCGCCCAGCGCGCGGCGGATCTCCGCCGCCCGGTCGCGCAGCAGCTCCACCGTGACGATCGACGCGCCGCGGGCGCGCGCCTCCTTCGCCACCCGCCCGGTGCCGGAGAACAGATCGAGAAAGCTCATGCCCGACAGCGGCCCGAGGATACTGAACAGCGCCCCCAGCGTCTTGCCGGCGGTCGGCCTGACCTCTTTCACTGTTCCCGGATCCTCCGCGCCGCATCCGCGACGGCGAAGCGCACCGCCGGCGTCAGAAACGGGGCGAAGACGCCGTCCAGCTTGACCAGCGTACACTCCGGCTTACTGACGATTTTGACGTAGAACTTCTGCTCGTAGCCGGAGTCGGTGCAGATCGTCTCCTCCAGCAGCGTGCCGTCGGCGGCGCAAAAACCGCCGCGGAAAGCCCAGTGCGAATCCTCGCCATGGCGCCCCTGCGCGCTGCCCGTCCGGCCGGTCACCGTCCGGTCGAGAAGTTCAAGATCGACCGGCACCGCCGGCGCGATTCTTACGTGCATGTCCTCCACGCTCCCTTCCACCATTCGCGGCACGCTCCAGGGCGCCGTTTTCTCGATGTAAAGATGATGAATGTCCTTGCCCATGTCCAGCCATTTGCGCTCGTACTTGGTGGTGATGCCGCGCCGGAAATTGAGGCGGCGCTCGGCCAGCTTCAGCGCCGCGTGCGAGCCGAGGATCCGTTCGACCTCGTCGGCGTACCAGCCTTCGTCGGTGGCCATCTCAAAGACGCCGCCGATCTTCAGCACCGAGGCCAACAGAGCGGAAAAACCTTCCGAGGTGACGCGGCGGCGCGCATGGCGCTCCTTCGGCCAGGGGCAGGGAAAACTCATGTAGATGCGCTCCACCGAGTTATCGGCGAAACACTCGCGCACGAGGAAGCGCGCGTCGCCGCACAGCAGGCGCACGTTCCCCAGCTTCAGGCGCGCGACGCGCGACAGCGCTTTTTCGAGGCACATGTGGGAAACTTCCACGCCGTAAACCAGCGCTTCCGGGCGTTTCTGCGCGAGGTCGACGAGAAAATCGCCGTTGCCGAAGCCGATCTCGATCAGCCGCGGCGCGCCCTCGCGCTCGGCCGGCAGGCGGCATTCCGGCGTCGGTCTGAGGACCACGTCTCCACGATTCAAAATTCTTCCCTCCAATGCCTTTTTCACGCAGGGGCAAAATCCATGACTCTCCCTGCGTTTTGCAGGCGCGGAATTCTCGTTTTTTTCTGAAAGACGGCCCATTATAACAAAAAAATCCGCGCCGCGTGAACGGTCCGTCCGCCGCCGTTTTCGAGGGCGAAAAGACGTTCCACGTGGAACATTTCCTATTTTTTCTTGGCGCCGCCGCGTTCGCGGCGATATCTTTCAGGAAATACGACGATCGCGCGCGAAACCGCGCGGGCAAAAAAGGCCGGGCTTCTTTTTCATCGACAAAAAAAGAAGTCCGGCCTCCCCGTTCAAAAATCGGTCACACGCGGCCCTTCACGCCGACGGCTGCGGCGGTCAGAGCCTGCATGAGCTCGTCGTTTTCGTATTCCTCGAGACGTCCCGCGTCGCCGAGCTCGGTCAGCTTCTGATCGACGGGAATGCGCGCCAACGTCTTGAGGCTGAAAAGCTTCTCGATCTCCTCGCGGTGCGACGAGCCGAAAAGGTCCCAGCGCTCGCCGCAGTGCGGGCACACCGCGTAGGACATGTTCTCCACCAGGCCGAGCAGCGGCACGTTCATCATCTTGCCGAGATTGATCTGCTTCTGCACGATCATCGTCGACAGCCCCTGCGGCATGGTCACGGCCAGGATGCCGTCGACCTGGATGCTTTGCATGACCGTCAGCGGCGCGTCGGCGGTCCCCGGCGGCAGATCGATGACGGCGAAGTCGAGCCCGCCCCAAGCGCCGTCTTCCCAGAACTGCTTGATGGTGCCGCTGATCAGCGGACCGCGCCAGACGACGGGCGCGCCGTCGTCCTTGAGCAGCAGATTGACGGAAAGCACTTTGATGCCATTGGCCGTGGCAGGCATTTGGATCTTGTTGTTCTCCACGTACGGCGGCCGATCGATGCCCAGCAGTTTCGGGATCGAAGGACCGGTGACGTCGGCGTCGAGCACGCCGACGCGGTAGCCGGCGCGGTTCAGCGCCACCGCCAGCAGCGCCGACACGGTGCTTTTGCCGACGCCGCCCTTGCCGCTGCCGACGGCGATGATGCGACCGACGCCCTGCCGCGTCGGGCCGGGGATCTTATTGCAGTTTCCGGCCGACGAGCAGCTGCTGCACGAACCATTACACGTCTCGTTCATAACACAAGCCTCCCCAAATAAAAACTCAACGGCCCCATCATACCACTTTTACGCCGTTTTATCCGAGAATCAGCTCGCCAGCCGTGGAAACGAGCGTCGTTTTGACCAGCGTCACCGCCGGACGCACGCCGCTGCCGCGGATCGCGTTGGTCAGCACGCGCGCCGCCAGCACGCCCAGTTCTCTGACCGGCACGCGCAGGCAGTTGGCGCGCAGCAGACGCGCCAGCCGTTCGTCGCCGCAGAGCAGGTCGGGGCGTTCGCCGTCGGGCGAATTCTTCGCCCCGTCCCAGATCACGAACGGTTCGCCGTCGCCCATTTCCGTTTCCAGTTCCGCCAGGAACTCCATCACGGCCGCCGGGCCGCCGCGATAGCGCACGGGATGACGCCCCGCCAGCGCGCGGACCCGCGCCGAGACGCTCTCGCGCTCCAGCGCCACGCTGAATTGGCCTGCGCACGCCGACGGTCCGATGCAGACCACGGGGATTTCCAACGCGCCGAGCTCCCGCGCCTGCGCGCCGAACCAGATTAATCCGTCGGCCTTGCGCCCTTCGACGCGACGCAGCACGTTGGCGGCCAGCGAGGCGCTGCCGCCCTCAAAAAGGAGCAGCTCCATCTTGCAGCGCGACAGCACGCCGGATACCGCGCTCAGGAACTCGCCCGTCCACGGCGCGTCCATGCGTTCCAGCACCACGCCGATGACGCCGGTGCGTTTGCTGGAAAGTCCGCTGGCCACCGCGTCCAGTTCGTAGCCCAGTTTTTTTGCCGCTTTCCAGACGCGACCGCGCGTCTCCGCGGAAATGCGCCGGTCGCCCCTCAGCGCGCGGCTGACGGTGCCTTTGTTGACGCCCGCCTCGAGCGCCACGTCGGCCATCGTGACCCGAGCCATGACGGGCGCCTCAGATCTCGATGATGCTGCCGCCGATGAACTCGCGCAGCAGCGAATTGCTGGGCACCAGACGGGGATCCATGGCCGGAACGAAGCGCAGCATGCGCAGCAGCCGCATCGCCTCGCCGCGCTGGGGCGATTCCTCGCCGACGGAGCGCAGCAAGTTTTCGGCATAAGGTTTCATCACCGGCAGCTCGTAGATCAGCGACGAGTTGAACATCACGTCGGCGTTCTTCTGATAGGGGAAGATATATCTTGCCGCGCCGCGTACCACCGAGGGCCAGCGGTTCAGCGTCGCCTCGGGCGAGTTGCCGCGGGTGCGGTTGTCGCGGATCAAGCGCCGCAGCAGGCGCAGGTCGGTCGTACTGGTGCGGGAATGCTGGTCGAGGCAGAGGCTGGTCAGCGGCGAGAGGAACACGCCGTAGCGCGCCTGCGGAGGGATCGCCGCCAGCACTTTGTCGTTGAGCCCGTGGAGTCCCTCGAGGATCAGCACGTCGTCCTTTTCCAGTTTCAGTTCGGCTCCGGCCATGCGACGCCCCTCGTAAAAGTCGAAGCGCGGCAGCCGTACCGTTTTTCCCGTCAGCAGCGCATGGATGTGCTCGTTCAACAGCTCGGTGTCCACCGCCTCGACCGCCTCGAAGTCGCGCTTGCCGTCCTCGTCGAGCGGGCACTCGTCGCGGTCCACGAAGTAGTCGTCCAGCGAGATCGCCACGGGGCGCCGGCCGGCCACTTCCAGCTGGATGCGCAGCTTGTGCGACGTGGTCGTCTTGCCGGAGCCCGACGGGCCGGCGATGGTGATGACGCGGCGCTCGGGGACGCTCAAAAAATCCTGCGTCACCTCGGCGACCTTCTGGGCGTGAAGCGCTTCGGACATGAGGATCAGTTCCTTGCCGCCGTCGCGCGCCACCGCTTCGCAGATCTCCACGAGATTGACGACGTGGAGTTTGCGCATCCAGTCGGCGTAGTCGAGAAATACCGTGGAAAGCTTGTGCGAAGGCCGGTATTCGGGCAGCCCGCCGCGGCTCAGCGCGACCGGGAAGCGCAGCACGACGCCCGGCGTCAGTTTCGAAAGCTTGTAAGGACGAAGATAGCCGGTGGAAGGAACCATCGGCGAATAGAAGTGGTCGCGCTCGCCGTCGCAGCAGGCCATCTCCACGGGCAGATCGGACCACATATGAGCCAGCAGTTTCGCCTTGTCGGGGCGCTCGTGTTCTTCGAAAAAACGCCGCGCTTCGTCGATCGGCGTCATCTCGGCGCGGATGGGCAAATCGGCGGCGATGATCCGTTCCATCTCCGCGGCGATGGCGCTGACCTTGTCCGCGGGGATTTCCTCGTCTTCGCCGTTAAGCCGTTCCCCCGGACGGGGCATAAGCTCCCAGAACGTGCCTTCGGAAATGGAATGGGTGACGCGCAGCCCGCGCCCCAGCACGCGACGGGCGGCAATGGTCAGCACGAAGCTCAGCGAGCTCTGAAAGACGCTCACGCCCTCCGCCGAGGCCAAGTCGACCCAGCTGATCCGGGCGTCCTTGTCCACGATCCAGTTCAGCGGACGCAGATAATGATTGACGTGCCACGCCACCACCGGCACGCCGCTTTGCGAGCCGCCCAAGCGGCGCAACAGTTCCTCGCCGCTTGTCGGCGCGTCGCACGGCACGCTCTTTCCGTCGGGGAAAAACACGTTAAACATCTCCCAGCCTCCTCACAGACAGGTCTGCGCGGCGAAATCGTACCGCGCGCATTTTGCCTTTTATTATACCGTGTCATACAATAATCGGCGCAGCGCGAGTGAGAAATCTTCGTGCAAAGGAGGCGAACACCCATGGCCGACGGTTTCGAAAGCGACCGCAGCGAAGCCTATTTCAACGGCGGCATGAAGCCGCGCCCGGCGCCGCGACGCATCGGGGCGGCCGAGAAAAAACGCGGCGGGAAAACGGCCGCGGCGAAACGAAAGGATCCCCGCTCCGGAGGATAAAAATTTCCTCCGGAGCGGGGATCCTTTTTCGATCCGCGGCTCAGCAGTTGATGATGAAGTGTTCGGGTTCGTAAAAGGTCTGGAAGTCGGTGAGGTTGTTCTCGCGGGCGATGTTTTCCACCTCGTCCTCGCTCTCCACGCTGAAAACGTCCACGCCCTCGTCGGTGTAATTGACGAGCAGGCAGCCGTAGCCTTCCTTGACGCCGTCCTTGAAAGCCTGGAGGTACAGTTCCAGCTCGATCAGGTCCTCGAAGAAGATCTCGCTGGACAGTTCGCCCTCGCTCTCCGCGCCTTCCTCGTCCTCCGTCAGCGCCTGAAGATAGGAAGCGATGCGTTCGTTCATCGTCTGTTCGAACTCGGGGGCGATGTCGAGCTGCATCTCGTTCTCGTTCAGCTCCCTGAAACTGCCGGCCGGCTTCCCTTCAAGCCACAGCTCGCCGGAATACAGAAGGCTCTCGTCGTTGTCCCGCTCGGCCAGATTGTGGATTTCCACCCCGTTGATCGACGCGTGCTCGATGTCTTTCATTTTAGAAGGTCTCCTTCCCGGAACTTTCATTCCTCGGAATGCTGTCACTCATTTTACCCGAATCGGAGCGTAACCGCCAGCCTCCTTTTCGCGGAGCCACCTTTTTTTAGACTCATAACAGGAAACGGATCACCAGCGGCAGCGTCAGCACCGACAGCATCGTGCTGACCATGACGGCGCGGGCCGTATAATCGCCGTCCATGCCCATGGCTTCGGCCATTGGAAACGTGTTCATGGCCACCGGCATGGCCATGACGAGGATGCAGGTTTTCACCATCTCGGGCTGAGACGGGAAAAATCTAAAACCCAGCGCGAGGATCAGCGGCGAAATGATCAGACGTACGATCATGTCGGGCCAGACCTGAAGCAGATCGCGCCGCAGCTCGCCGGGCTTGAGCTTCATGCCCAGCGTTATCAGCGCCAGCCCGGTGCCGAGGTCGCCGAGAATCTTCAGCGACAGGTCGAGCCAGCGCGGCAGAGGCAGGCCGACGCCCACATTCCAAAGCGCTCCCAACACGATGCTGAGCACCACGGGATTACGGCTCAGCGAGCGGAAAACGCGCCGCAGGGAATCCTTTCTCAGCCCGCCGTGAAGCACGATCAGACCGCTGACGGCAGAAAAAATTTCAAAACCCGCCACGGAAAGCGCCATGAAGCGCCCGTAATATTCGAGCGCGCCTTCGCCCCAGAGCATGACCACAGCCGGCATGCCCATAAACATGTTGTTCGAGCGGATCGCCATCATCACCGAGGCAGCTTTGCGCCGCGCGTCGCCGCGCCGAAAACGCTCGCTCAGCCAGGCGCAGAAGATCATGCCCAAGTAGCCGCCGTACAGCGCAAGGACGAAATTGACGTCGCCAAGATCGCGGGCGCTGACCGACAGCGTGATGCGGAAAACCAGGCAGGGCGCGGCCACATAAAAAACAACGCGCCCCATCTGCGAGCCGCCCTCGTCGTTCAAGATCCCCACGCGCTTCAACCCCCACCCCGTCATGATGCAGCACATGATGGGCAGGATCAACAGAAAACCGCCAAGCATGACCTCAGCACCTCCGCCGGAAAATGTTTTTCGTTATAAATTTTCCGGCGGAAAAAGGGAACCCCGCTTCGATCCGATTGTCGAAGCTTCCCCGAGACGATATAATGGACTTGAAATATGAGACGGCATTCCCGATCAGACCATCCAGAAAGAAGGAAAAATCCATCATGATCCCGGTTCCTTCCCGCATTTTTCGCGAGTACGACATCCGCGGCGAAGCCGAGAGCGAACTGACCGACGAAAACGTGCGGGCGGTCGCGCGCGCCTACGGCACGTATTTGAAACGCGCCGGTATCCTCAAAGCCACCGTAGGCGGCGACGTACGCCTGTCCACCGAGCGGATCCGCGCCGCCGCCATCGAAGGCCTGCGCTCCTGCGGCGTCGACGTCGTCGACCTCGGCACGGTGACCACGCCCATGCTCTACTGGAGCTTCTTCCGCTTCGGCGTCGACGGCGGCGTCATGATCACCGGCAGCCACAATCCGAAGGACATGAACGGCCTCAAGCTGGGGTTCAAAAAAGCCACGCTGTTCGGCGAAGAAATTCAGAAGATCCGCCGCATGGCGCAGACGGGCGACTTCGACCTCGCCGCCGCGCCGGGAGCGCTGGAAAAAGCCGACATCGCCGACGAATACGTCGCCATGCTGACGGAGAAAGTGCGTCTGCCGCGGCCGATGAAGATCGTCATCGACCCCGCCAACGGCACGGCGGCGCTGTTCGCCGGCAGATTCTTCAAAGCCCTCGGCTGCGACGTCACCGCCCTGTACGACACGCCCGACGGCACCTTTCCCAACCACCATCCCGACCCTCAGAAGAAGGAGAACATGCGGGACTTGGCGCGCACAGTCGTGGAGGTCGGCGCCGAGGCCGGCTTCGGCTTCGACGGCGACGCCGACCGCATCGGCGTCGTCGACAACGAAGGCAGGATCGTCGGCGGCGACATTCTCATGGCCCTGTTCTGGCGCGAGATCCTGCCCAAACATCCCGGCGCCACCGCCATCATCGAAGTGAAATGCTCCAAAGCGCTCGAAGAAGAAGTGCGCCGCCTCGGCGGCAAACCCTATTATTACAAAGCCGGCCATTCGCTGATCAAGGCCGAGATGAAGCGCATCGGCGCGCCCTTCGCCGGCGAATATTCGGGACACATGTTCTTCGCCGACGAATATTACGGCTACGACGATTCCTTCTACGCCGCCGCCCGGCTGCTGCGCCTCGTCGCCGCCGGCCGCGAGACGCTGGCGCAGATGCGCGCCTCGATCCCCGCCTACTGCCACACCGAGGAGATGCGCATCGACTGTCCCGACGAGCGCAAGTTCGAGGTGATGAAGCAGATCACCGCGCAGGCGCTCAAAGACCACGACGCCATCACCGTCGACGGCGTGCGCATCCTCTACGACGGCGGCTGGGGGCTGATCCGCGCCTCCAACACCCAGCCCGTGCTGGCCGTCAGGTGCGAAGGCACGACGCCCGAGAAGCGCGACCAGATCGCCGCCGACATCCGCGCCCGCATCCTTCGCGCCGGACTGCCCGACTTCCAATGGAAAATGTAAGGAGACTGTCATGACCGATCCCGTTGAAAAAGTGCAAAAGGCTCTCGACGAACTTCACTACGAAGGGAGCATCATCCACAGCGACGCCACCATCTTCACCGTCGAAGACGCTTCCAAAGCGATCGGCGTCACGCCGGGCGAGATCCTCAAGAGCCTGATCTTCATGGTCGACGGACAGCCCTGGCTCGTGCTCATGTCCGGTCCGAACAAAGTCCATTCGGGCAAGATCAAGCGGCTCAGCCAGGGACATCGCGTCACTATGGCTTCGCCCGACTACGTTTTCGAGAACTTCGGTTTCAGAATCGGCGGCGTGCCGCCCCTCGGCTATCCGCGGACGCTGCCCGCGCTGCTGGACGAGGATTTGTGGAATTTTTCCATTGTCTGGGCTGCGGCCGGCACCGACCACGCTTTCTTTCCCATCGCCCCGGAAACGCTGCGAGAATACACCCAGGGACAGAAAGCGGCCGTCAAGAAAGAGCCCCCTCAGCCGTGATCTTCCGCCCCTTCTTCCATCCTGACGATGAAAGAACAGAAAGGAGCTTCCCATGAAAACTCCGGCACTCAAGATCTATCGCGAACGTCCCATTATGGGCTGCGGCTGAAGCACCGCCATCTACACCGAGAACGAGCTGAAACATTTTCCCGGTGCAGCCAACCGCGTCGCGGTTGGGCAGCTTTACATGAAGCTCAAAGAAGAGTATGGTCCCCGCCTCGACATCAACTTCTACGACCCGCGCTGTTTCGTATTTCTCTTCGACACGCTGCGCTATCGCCTGCGCGGCGACGAAGTCACCTGGGTGCTGAACGGCAAGGTGATCTTCCGCGGCATTCCCGAGTGGGAAAACCTGAAAGACGCTATCGACGGCGTCCTTCCAGCCTCGTAGATACAAGACGAGACCGTCCCGGCCTGCAGCGGGCCGAGACGGTCTCTTTTTTCGTATCCGCGTGAAAACGAACTCGATGCCGATTTTACTTAAAAAATTTAATTGGGACTCACCATCAGTCGTGATAGCGCAGATCGATGCGCAGGATCCGCCGCGGACGGCCTGCCGCGGCCTGCGGCTCCTTTCCCAGCACGGTCAGATAGCGAAACTCCTCCAGCTTCTGCAGCAGCCTGTTCATGCTGCGCAGCGACAGCGAGCAGTAACGCGCCAGTTCGGACGAAGTGACCGTGTCGGTCCGGTATTGCAGAAGGGCCTGCTCGATCTTGCTCAGCGATCTGATCCCGATCCCGGTCTGCACGGAGATCTGGCGCAGATTTTCGTTGAACAGCCCTTTCGCGTCGGGATCGCCCGACAGCGAGATCGGGCCGAAAAAATGCCCTCTCTCGTCAAGACCGTAACAGCAAGATGCCGGGCTTCTTCGGCTTCTCTGCTGCGCCTTGTCGGCCGCGTAACGGGCCTCCCGGACCGTATACCCGATGCCGATGCCCGCCGAAATCTTCTCCAGACAGGGATTTTGAAAGGGCATGTGCAGCAGACTGAGACCGGTGAAGTTCCCCGTCTCGGCCATCAGCGTCCTCAGATCGCACGCCACGTAATAGTCAGCCATGTCCGTCTGAAACACGGCGCCGCCGAGATGCTGCGCAAAATAGCAGACGGACTCGCCGATCTGCGCCTGCAGTCTCAGCGTCTGCAGCTCGCTGTACATGTGCATCTCGCGGCTCAGCTGGAATTCCGGCCGGATCACGACCACCGCGGGAAGGTTTCTTTCGGCAACGGTGATCTGATGTCTCAGCAGCAAAAACTGGAGCTTCTGCTGCAGAAGAGAAAAATTCGGACCGGTCTTGATCGAAGGGATCCCCATCGCCCGAAGTTTTTCGTAGATCTTCTCCAGTCCCGTCACGCACAGATCCGCCCTGCCGGTGCGGTAATTTTCCGCGTGATATTGAACGACCTGCTGAAAATAATCTTCGGCCATGATGTCAAAGCGGGTATTGTAAAGCCGCACGCTTTCTTCGGTCCCCTTCAGCTCTTCGCGTATCTCTTCGATGATCTCATCGTCAAAACCGTCCATGCTGACGTTCTGGATCCTGTTTTTGTATTTCAGTCCCGCCTTGACGAGCGCGCACATGGTCGACAGCATGTTGCGCGGCATAAAATCCCACGGGACCGCGGGTTGGAGCAGAGACGTCGCGTACAGATAAGGCGTCTGTCCCGTGAAAAGCAGAGCGTCGCATTTCCTCTCGTTTTCTTCGATCAGTTTTATCGCCTCGTGAAAATCCCGATACGCCAGAGGCATCAGCTGTACGGAAAACCGAGCCGATCTTTTCTGCAGGATTCTCAGACTTGTCTCGGGGCCAATCACGCCAATGATCATCATCGTTCCCTCGCGATAGAGAAATCTTGCCCGTTCCGCATGGTTCGGACATGCCGCTTCATTGTACGCGGCCATTGCATTAAGGTCAAATTAAGGTCGTTTTATAGCATCCAAGACGCCCATATAATGAAATAAACAGTGAATTTATTTTTACAAACGGATTCATTGCGCTTCATTCCCGAAAAGGAGGTTCTCTTCATGTATTGGGCTCTTCTCGTCGTGTTCGGCATCTTCGCGCTGGGAGATTACCTTGGCGTCGTCTCGAAGGCTCGCCTCTCCTCCGTGTTCGTCGCCCTGATGTGCTTTCTGGTGCTGTTTCTGAGCGGCGTTCTGCCTCAGGATCTAATCAAGATCGCCGGACTCACCGATTTGGCTAAAATGGCAACGCCGTTTCTCGTTTTCTCCATGGGCTCGTCCATCAACCTGTCGCAGATGCGCAGGGAATGGAAAGTCGTCGTCATGTCGCTGGCGGCGATGCTGGTCGCCGTCGTCTCCGTACTTGCCGTCGCGCCGCTGATCGGCATGCAGAGCGCTCTGGTGTGCATTCCTATCGTCAACGGCGGCATCGTCGCCACGCAGATCATGACCGCCGCCGCTCTCGAAAAAGGATTCGGCCTGGCCGCCGCGCTCGGCACGCTGGTATTCGCCGTGCAGAAATTCGTCGGCACCATCCCCGCCTCGCACTTCGGCCTCAAGGAAGCGAAGCTGCTGGTCAGCGACTACCGCGAGAAAAAGGCCCAGGGCATCGATCTTTTAAAGGCCGCTCAGCCGCAGACCCGCGAGGAAACGGACGCTCAACCGAAGAAAGTTCCGTTCTGCGTCCAGTACGACAAATATTACACCGTCTACATGACGCTCGGCATCGCAGCCGCAGTCGCCTACGTCAGCAGCCTGATCGCCAGGGTCACGGGCATCGCCGCTTCGATCTGGTGCCTGCTTTTCGGCATGCTGCTCAATCAGCTGCATCTGATCCCTTCGCGTATCCTCGACCGGGGAAAGTCGAGCGGGCTGTTCATGACGGCGACGTTTTGCAGTTTGATCCCCGCCCTGGCGAAGATCAAGCTCTCCGACATGGGCAGCATGGCCGTCAGTCTGGCGCTGGTATTCGGTGCGGTGCTGATCGGTACTTTCCTGCTGCTCTACGTCCTGCCGCTGTGGAAGTTCATCGGCTCGCGCAACATGGTGGTCGGCATCGCCATGTCGCAGCTGCTGGGATTCCCCGCCACGTTCCTGATCGTCAACGAAGTGGCGACGGCCGTCGCGCGGAACGACGACGAGAAAAACTACGTCGTCGAGAAGCTGACGCCGGCCTTCGTCGTGTCGGGCTTCGTCTCCGTGACGACGTTCTCGATCATCATGGCGGGGATTTTCGCCTCTTTCCTGCATCTGTTCCCGGCGCCGTAAATCCGGCCACGAAAAACACGAACGAAACCGACGGATCTGTTTTATAATAGCGGCGGCCTCGAAAAAACGCTCTGCACCGTCAGGCGCCGTGCGAGTCCGCCCACAACTCAAGGAAAGCCGGAGGGAAAAATCATGAAATTCGACATGCTGAATTATCGTTATCCGTCTCGCCGCAGCGTCATTTACGGGCGCAAAGGCATGGTCTGCACCTCTCAGCCGCTGGCCGCCCAGGCCGGACTGGACATTCTGAAAAAGGGAGGCAACGCCGTCGACGCCATGATCGCCACGGCGATCTGCATGACCGTATTGGAGCCCACGGGAAACGGGCTCGGTTCGGACGCGTTCGACCTCGTCTGGTTCGGCGGCAGACTTTACGGGCTCAACGGCAGCGGCGGCGCCGCGAAGCTTCAGACCCTCGAGAAGATGAAGGCCAAAGGCTACGATTCCATGCCGCAGCGCGGCTGGGACTCCGTCACGGTGCCCGGCGCCGTATCGGCCTGGAGCGAACTGCACCAACGTTTCGGACGCTTGCCCTTCAAAGACCTGTTCGCCGCCGCCATCGACTACGCCGAAAACGGCTATCCCGTCCACCCCATCGTCGGCCGTCTTTGGAACGATGCGGCCAAAGTCTTCATGCCGTTCAAGGACAAGCCGGAATTCCGTCCGTTCTTCGAAACGTTCCTCAAAAACGGCGCCCCGGCCATCGGCAGCCTGGTCAAGCTCCCCGATCACGCCAGGACCCTGCGCGAACTTGCCGAGACGAACTGCGAGAGCTTTTACCGCGGCCGGATCGCCGCGGCGTTCGACGCGTTCTCGAAAGAGACGGGCGGCCTCCTGCGCGCCGAGGACCTGGCGGCGTACCGGGCCGAATGGGTCGAACCGATCACGACCAACTACAAAGGCTACGAAGTCTGCGAAATTCCGCCCAACGGTCACGGCATCGTCGCGCTGATGACGCTGAACATACTGCAGAAGCTGGACACTTCTCTGGGGCGCGACGCCGAGCCGACGGTCCACAAACAGCTGGAAGCGATGAAGCTGGCTTTCACCGACGGACAGACTTATATCGCCGATCCGCGCTTCATGAAGATGAAGACGGATTTTCTGCTCAGCGACGCCTATGCCGCGGGACGCAGCGGCGAAATCGGCGCAGAGGCGCTGCTGCCGAAACCCATCGATCCGCAGTGCGGCGGCACGGTTTACATGTGCGCCGCCGACAGCGAGGGCAACATGATCTCGCACATCCAGAGCAACTTCCGCGGCTTCGGCAGCGGCATCGTCATCCCCGGCTACGGCATCGCGCTGAACGACCGCGGCAACGGCTTCAAGCTCGACCCGCGGTCCGACGACTGCATTGCCCCGGGCAAGAAGCCCTATCACACCATCATTCCCGGATTCCTGATGAAGGACGGCCGGGCCGTCGGTCCCTTCGGCGTCATGGGCGGCTTCATGCAACCCCAGGGCCATGTGCAGGTGCTGATGAACATGATCGATTACGGCCTCAATCCCCAGGAAGCTCTCGACGCGCCGCGCTGGCAGTGGATCGGCGGCAGGAAGGTGGAACTGGAAGCCGGCTTTGACCCCGCCGTGGCCGAAGGGCTGAGCAAACGCGGTCACGAAGTGACCGTCACCAGCGACTTTCTCAGCTTCGGACGCGGTCAGATGATCCTGCGCGGCGACGACGGCGTGCTCATCGGCGCCACCGAGCCGCGCACCGACGGCTGCGTCGCCGCCTGGTAAAACGGGTCGCCCTTCTCCGCTCAGAAACACACAAACGCCAAGCGGCCGGGAACTGATGCATTCATTTGAATCATCAGATCCCGGCCGCTTGGTTTGTCCTGCGGAGAATACCGTCGGTCACGCAACCGACCCTTTTCGTTTTGTGAGTTTTCAGCGTTTGTTTTTGATCGTCTTGGGATTGCCCTTGCCGTTCCGCCACAGGATCACGGACCAGTAGAAGCGGCTCATTTCGCGGAAATCGCGCGGCTTGACGCCGAGGATGCTCTCCAGCTTTTCAAGGCGGTAATCCACCGTGGTGCGATGCACGTGCAGCAGCTCGGCGGCGCGCACGACGCTGAAGCCGCTTTCGCACCAGGCCGCGATCGTCTCCTGCAGTTCCTCGCCGTCAGTCCGCACGAAAAGCGGCGCCAGTTCGCGCTCCACCATGCTGTCGAGCAGGCGGGGCTCGGAACAGAGCAGCAGTTCCTCGACGCGAAAATCGGTGATGATGTGGACTTTGTCGCGCGGGAGCAGTTTGCTGCCGACGCCCAAGGCGACCTGCGCCTCGCGATACGACGAGACTAGGCCGGGAATGCCGTCCTGCACGCTGCCGATGCCGACCGCGGCGGAAAAACCGCGGCGCTTGAGCTGGTCGGTCAGCTGCAGGCACTGCTCGCGCACCGCCACGTAGAACTTGTCGCGATTGAACTCGCGCCCGCGCATGGCGCTGCGGAAGACCACGTAGCGGTGCGGGCCGACGCTGCCGGAAACGTCGCCGGGAGCGTTGAAGATCTGGCGGATGTCCATCAGCGTGCGGTCGCGTTCGGGATAGTCGCCGTCCTCGCTGCTCTGCGACGACGTGTCGATCTCGATCACCGAATAGGCCAGCGTCTTGTCGTAGCCCATCAGCGCCGCCTTGGTCTCGATCACCTGCGGATCGTTGATGCCGGGGCGGAACAGGGCGATGTCGGCCACCAACGCCTGCAGGTTGCGCTCGCGTTCCAGCAGTTCGCGCGTGATCATGCGCTCTTTCAGGTACAGCTCAGCCTGGCTTTTGACGAGCTGAGCGAACGGCTTGACCTTTTCGGGATCGCCCGTGATAGCGATCGTGCCGATCACATGCTGCTCAGTATCGAGGATCGGATAGGTGACGCCGGGCTTGACGCCTTTCAGACGGCGGGCGTCCTCTTCCGTTTCCCAGCGGGACTGCCCCGTGCGCCCGACAATGGCGCACGCCTCGTTCAGCGTGCCGATACCGCGGTCGAGGTCGCTGCAGCCGATCGTGATTCCGTCGGTATCGGTGATGACGACGTCGTATCCGATGACGCGGGAAATGTTTTCCGCAAGTTCCTGAGCAATAGGTCTAAGCATGTGTCTCCTCCCGGACATTGTGTAATTGCGGCGTATCTGCCTGATTTTGACGGGAATTAAGGCAAGTTTTTTTCGCCGACAAGTTTATCAGAGATCTTTCGTAACGAAATTTTATTTCGTTACGAAAAAACTTTTAAGTCATATAGACGCATTCCAACATGTATTATAATACCACTTTCGGCATTTTTGTGGAGCTCATTTTCATTTATTCGTCTCAAGATTTTGAGATTTTTATGAACAAAAATGTAGGGCGATCCGCGTCGTCCCGTCATATTTTCGGCAACTTGCCTGATTTCATCGGATGAATCACGCCCAAACAGCAGAAACGGCTCGCCACAAATCATCGAAAAAGATACTACAGCACAAACGGATCTTCCATTAAAACACGCTCAATATGACGACAACGGCCGGTTTTACGCCCCTCTTCACAGGTACAACAGCGATGCTCCACGTCCACGGCAAATTCTTCGCCGTTTTCCTCCACGAGCCATACCTTTGCTCCGACCCGCCGAAGTTCGGGGCCGCCGGCCTTTCCCGCCGACAGCCCTCGGGCTGCGGCGAAATTATCAGCCTGCTTTTCAAGAATCGGCTCGCCGGGATCCAAAGGCACGCTCTCGATGAATTCGCCCTTGTCCAGCGCCACGTTGGACAGGCGGTCAGCTTCGGCGTTCCGGGCCCTCGGCACCCAGCGGCAGCGCGCTTGCAGAGCGCGCATACGCTCGATGATCGGCTCGGCCAGCGCTTTCAGGCGGGGTTCTTTGATCTTCCACTGCCCCGTTACCTGCGATATCACCAGTTTGCTGTCGCCGCAGATTTCCGCGTTCTTCAGACCGCGGCGTTCAAGCTCGTCAAGCAGCAGACTCAGCGCCATATACTCCGCCTCGTTGTTGGTCTTCATGCCCAACGGCAGCGCACGGCGCCAGATCACCCGTTCGCCGTCGTAAATCACCATGCCGGCACCGGCGTCGCCAGGATTGCCCCGCGAGGCGCCGTCAAAATGGCCTCGAATCATCAGGCTCTCGCCTCCTTGTTCGTTTGTGCGCGTAGCGGCGGATGACGCCACAGCGTCGCGTAGATCACGGGAAAAGTTCCTATCGCGAAACAACCGATAGCCGCCAGCACTCCATCCAGTCCCATACGTTCCGAAAGAGCGCCAATCAGCAACGGCAGCAGAATCGGCGGCAGATCATTCGCCAGGAGGTACAACGACGATCCCTTGGGAAGCAGCCGCGGCGGAAACACGTCCGGTACCAGCGCGCTGATGGCGGGATAATCGACGCCGTGGCTCAGTCCGAAAAGCATGCCCGCCGCCACGAACCAAGGGATCTGTTTCGACGAGGCGGCCAGCAAAAGCGAAAGCGCCTCACCCACAGCCCAGAAACAGAAGGAGGTTCGTCGATCGAAAGACGTCAGCAGCCAGGCGCAGAGAGTCACGCGCACGAGTACGCTGACCGGCGTCAACGCCCACGTGAACCATGTTCCCCTGAAGCCGAGCCCGCGCATCAGGTTCGGTACGTACTGAATCGCCGCCGTAGCCGTCAGCGAAACCGTAAAAATCGAAGCGAGCAGCGCCCACGTCTCCCGGCGCCTTATCAGTTCGCCCCAGCTTCCCCACGCCACGCCCATGACCGCCTGCCCCGTGGCCCCTTTTCCGGCGCGAGGCATGCGTAGGGCATAAAGCGCCAGCGCTGTCAAAATAGCGGAGGAAAGCATCATGAACAGACGGATGAAACCGCGGTCAATCAGGAATTCGGACAACGGCACTACGACAAACTGCGGAAGAATGGAGCCAAGGCAGAGATAACCGAAAATCCGGCCGCGTTCCGCCGCGGGGATAACCAGCCCCTGATACGCCGTGATCGCCACATACACCACGCTGTAAGCCATGCCGACAAGAAAACGCGCCAGCATCAGCGCGCAAAAATTCCGCGACAGATACCCCAGCCCTGCGGCGGCCCCCAAAAGCGCCGCCCCCGTCACGGCCCCGCGGACGCCGACGCGCTCCACCATCCAGCCCCCGAGAGGACGGGCACAGGTCGCACCAACGTAAAAGACGCTCATGACCACGCCCATCCGCCACGAACCGAAATCCATCTGCAGCAGCAGCGACGGCAGCACGTAGCTGGCAGAAACCAGGCTATGGGCGCAAAACGTCAGCGTGAAAATACTGTGAAAATAAGAGGGCAGCCTCATACGCTCTCTCTCCCGGACGAGAAAAATGCCTGCGCGCCCGTGGCGGCAGGATAACCTGCAGACCGTCGCCGCCCTTCAGAAACGGCGACGTCGCACGTTGACATTGTACACCTCGAATCGCATAAAAACCTTTTTCTCCATGATACCAAACAAATCGTTTCCAACGGAAGGGAAGACATCCCATGAAAGCGCACAGCAAACTTCTGTGCTTTGGCGCCGCGCTGTCTTGTCCTACCGTCGGCCGCCTTTTCTACGGGGAAAGACGGCGTTCCCGACCATGGCTCCGGAAACGGATTGACAGTCCACAAAAAATCCTCTCGTTCGCGAACGAGAGGATTTTTTGTGCAGATTGTAGAACTCAGTGAGACAACAGCGTCAGCATGACGGCCGCGGCGACGGCCGTGCCGATGACGCCGGCCACGTTGGGCCCCATGGCGTGCATCAGCAGGAAATGGCCGGGGTTCTCCTTCTGGCAGACCACCTGAACGACGCGGGCCGCCATGGGAACGGCGGATACGCCGGCAGCGCCGATCATCGGGTTGATCTTGCCGCCGCTGAGGATCTTGAGAAGCTGGCCGAAGCCGCAGCCGCCGGCCGTGCTGGCCATGAAGGCGACCAGTCCGAGGACGATGATCTTGATCGTGCCGAGAGTCAGGAACTTATCGGCTTCCATCGTGGCGCCGACGGTCAGCGACAGGAAGATCGTGGTGGTGTTCATGATCGCGTTCTGAGCCGTGTCGCTGAGACGGTCGGCACAGCCGCATTCGCGAATCAGGTTACCGAACATGAGGATACCGACGAGAGGCACCGACATGGGCAGGATCAGCCCGGTGACGACGGTGACGACGATGGGGAACATGATCCTTTCGAGCTTGCTGACGGGACGAAGCTTGTCCATCGTGATGGCACGGTCGGCTTTGCTGGTGCACAGCTTGATGATCGGAGGCTGGATCAGGGGCACCAGCGACATGTAGCTGTATGAAGCCACGGCCACGGCGCCGAGAATCTGCGGCGCCAGTTTCGAACACAGATAAATGCTGGTCGGCCCGTCGGCGCCGCCGATAATGGCGATCGAAGCGGCTTCCTGCACGTTGAAGCCCAGCATCATGGCTCCGAACAGCGCGATGAAAACGCCCAGCTGGGCGGCGGCCCCGAGGAGGAACGTGATGGGGTTGGCCAGAAGCGGGGTAAAGTCGGTCATGGCGCCGATGCCCATGAAGATGATGACGGGATAGATCTCCTTGACCGTGCCGAAAGACATGTAATACAGGAACCCGCCGGCCTGGGTCTCGTTGCCCAGCGCATCGAGCACGGGCCCGGAGGTGATGCCCGACAGAGGCAGGTTGGCCAGAAGGCAGCCGAACGCGATGGGGATCAGCAGCAACGGTTCAAAGCCGCGGCCAATGGCCAAGTACAGCAAGGCAAACGCCACCAGCAACATGACAATGTTGCCGCCCGTCAGTCCCGCAAAGCCGGATTCGCCGACAATGCGGGCAAACGCTTCAGAAACAACGCTCATAATTTTTTCCTCCTTGGGAAAATCGTAAGATGATGCGGTTCGAGCCGCTTTAAACCGTTTTACGCCCTCCGCAAGCCTTTACTTGCGGCCGGTGCTGACGATACGCATCGCGTAAATCACGCCGGTCAGTCCCGCGAGCACGAGAAACACCACGCTGAACGCGATCGCCGAGAGAGCCGTAGCCCCGCTCATGCCGTCAAAGACCATTCCGTTCACCTCCAAAAGAATAAACTATTGGATACCAATAAATACAAGCTATTAAAAAACTTCAACATAGACACGATGCGAATAAGAATAACGGAAAAAAGGTTCAGCGTCAAGACAAAAAAGGCTAAGAGAAGTTAAACGCCAGCAGAAAAATTTCACAAATTTTCAAGTCCCGATAAAAGATGCTTAGGCCGGCGCCGGCGTTCTCGTTCTGCGCTGCGGCCTCAAAAACAAAAAAGGCGGCCCCCCGGAAAAACGAGGCGCCGTCTTTTCGTCATGAACGGCGACGCCATACAATGCGTCGCCTCGAATTTATACTATTTCTTGATAAAAAGCATTACCATGGTTTACTGGGCGCTGCCTCGACGATTTTCGCCGGCTATTTTGCGCCGTCATCCGTCCCCCACTCCACCAACACCGTTCCCCACGATAAGCCAACGCCGAAACCGGACAACAGGACCTTCATGCCCGCTTTCAGCCGCCCCTGCTCCGCGCATTCCCCCAGCGCGATCGGAATCGTCGAAGAGACCGTGTTCCCCTTGTCTTCAAGGTTGATCACGAACTTGTCCTCGGGGAACCGCATTTCGTCGCGCGCTTGCTCCAGCAGAAGCCGGGACGCTTGATGGAAAACGATCAGGTCAAGATCCTCTTTTCTGATGCCGGCGCGCTCCAGGCAACGCTGCACCGAACCGGGAACTTCTCTCAAGGAGAACTCGAGCACCTTGCGGCCGTCCATGAGCACATTTTCCTGGCTGTGCGCGTTGCCGAAGCGGTTCACCCGCTCTGCGGCCGTGCTTTCCGAACGGGGCAGCGCCGTCTCCCCCGCTTCGATGATGATATCACGAAGCCCCGAGCCGTCGGTCCCGAGATCGAAACCGGTGACGCGATCGCGCCCGCTGACTTCCAGGAGCGTCGCCGTATAGCCGTCGCCGAAAATGGTGCGGATCGCCTTGTCCTGCTTGTTGACATAGCGCGTCACCTGATCGCCGGTGATCAGCAGCACGCGGTCGGCAATTCCGGCAGCGATACAGCCCTTGGCGATGGAGAGGCCGTACACGTAACCGGAACAGCCCAGTTCGTAGTCCACGGCGCCGCAGCTTTTCCGCAGCCCCAGCTTGTGATGAACCACGCACGCAGTGGCGGGCGCGATGTAATCGCGGGCCTCGCAGCAGACCACCAGCATGTCGATGCTGTCGCGGGAAACTGCCGGATGTTCGGCAAAGAACTTCTCGCCCGCCAAGGCCAGATAGTGGGACACCGGCTTGTCGGCGTCGGCAATATGGCGCCTGACGATGCCGGTTTTCTTATAAATTTTTTCGGGCGTCCACGTGCCGAATTCCCTGACCAGATCCTCGTTGGTCTCGAACCGTTCCGGCAGGCACCAGGAAATCCCTCCGATTGACATACCTCTGTTCATACGCTCACTTCCTCCTCTATCATAAAACGTTTCCGCCGCACAGACTTTATGACTTGGTTTTAATGGCTAGTAATAAATTTTAACTGATGCGGGGGCATTTCGCAACGCCATCTTAATTACATAATCCAACCGAGACTCTTTCGTCGGCACGGATCCCCAGTTTCGTACCGCGGCACAAAGAGAAACATTTTCATTGACAGGGCACGACAATTCTGCTACCGTTCTGGCCATACGAATTCGCCGTTTTTCCCGCGGCGTTTCCAATTTCGAGAAAAGAGGCGTCCTACGGTGGAATCACGGATAGAAGGACAGGCAGAAGAAAAGAAGCTCGGGCTTTTTTCGATCTTCATGATGATCTTCAAGATCAGCGCCTTTACGCTCGGCGGCGGCGCCGTGCTCATCGGCCTGATCCAGGAAGCGGTGAACCGCACGGGAGTCGTCCCCGAAGAAAAAACGGCCGACATGCTGGCGCTTTCGCTGGCCGCCCCCGGCGCGATGGGCATCAGCATGTCCTACCAGGCGGGGCTGGCGCTCGGCGGCCCCGCCGGCGCGGCGGCGGCCGTGTTTGGCATGGCGCTGCCGCCCTTCATCGCTATTCTCGTGCTCTCCAGCTGGCTGCTGGCGCACATGGGCTCGGGCTACATTTCCGCGTTCTTCAGCGGCGCCACGGCCGCCCTGGTGGTCGTGCTCGGGGCCATCGTCTGGAAGCTGGGCAAGAAGAACGCTCTCGTCAGCGTCAAGGACACGGTCATCTGCCTGCTGGTCGCCGCCGCGGTGCTGGTCTTCAAGGTCTCCGCGGTGTGGGGACTGATCGGCGGCACGATCGTCACGCTGATCGTCAACCTGCTTCTCGAGAAAGAAGGGGAAAAGGCATGACGGATCTGATCGTCCTGTTTTTCATCTTCGCCAAGGTCAGTCTGCTCACCTTTGGCGGCGGCCTGGCGTCGCTGCCGTTCCTTTACGAGGTCTTCGTCACCGAAAGAGCCTGGCTGACAGCCGGCGTGTTCAGCGAGACCGTCGCGCTCGCGCAGATGACGCCCGGCCCCATCATTCTCAATTCGGCCACGCTCCTGGGATACCGTTTTGCCGGTCTCGCCGGCTCCATCACCGGCACGGTGGCCGTCGTCGTCGCGCCGCTGCTGGTGGTGATGGCGCTGGTGTGGATCTTCGAGAACGCTTCCGGCACGGCGCGTCTCTGGGTCGACCGCATCCGCGTCGCCATGCGCCCCGTCGTGGTAGGGCTGCTGGCCGTGGCGCTGTGGACGGTGGCGCTGCCCGTGCTCCATCGCCGCGAGCTCTGGGCCTTTGCGGGACTGAGCGCCGCGCTCTACTTCGCCGTGCCGTTCCTGCGCAAGTATCCGCAGATTCTGCTGTTCGGCATGGCGCTGCTGGCCGTCGTCCTTTACGCCCTCGGCATGACGTCGCTCGCCGCGGCGTAACCTTTCGAAAAACTGCTCTCGCTTGAGAGACACGTGACGCGCGCTTAAAAACGTCCCGCTGAAAAGGCCGTTCGCACGCCGGGAAATCGTCCCGGTGCGCGAACGGCCTTTTGTCCTTTCGGTGTCTCCTCACGCCATCCGCTTTCGCGAAAGAGACGTAAACGATTTTACAATCTCTTTACGTGCCCAATATTTTCCCCTGACAAAGCGGCGTTATCCTCGAGGCACAAAATCGAAAGGAAAGAGGAGATAAAAAATGAGTGGAAAGAAAGTGGCGGCAGTTGTTCTGGCTATGAGCGTAAGCTGCGCGGCGGCGTTTGCCGCAACGAAAAGCGAGATCAGCGTCATTTCCCGCGAAGAAGGATCCGGCACGCGAGGAGCGTTCATCGAGCTCTTCGGCGTGCAGCAGAAAGACGCCGGCGGCAAAAAGGTCGACATGACGACCGACAACGCCGACATCACCAACAGCACCTCGGTCATGATGACGATGGTGGCCGGCAATCCCAGCGCCATCGGCTACGCGTCGATGGGCTCGCTCAAAAAAGCGGATGTAAAAGCTCTGGCTATCGGCGGCGCGGCGGCTACGGTCGAAAATATCCGCACGGGCGATTACAAGATCGCGCGTCCGTTCAACGTCGCTGCGAAAGGACAGCTCCGCCCCGCCGCGCAAGCTTTCCTCAACTTCATCATGAGCGCTCAGGGGCAGAAAGTCGTCGCCGATAACGGCTATATCGCCGTCAATGAAAAAGCGGTTCCTTTCGCCGCCAAGCGCGTTGTGGGCAAGGTGGTCGTCGCCGGTTCGTCCAGCATCACGCCAATCATGGAAAAGCTCAAGGAAGCCTATCTGCTTGTGAACCCCGCCGCCGAGATCGAAGTGCAGATGAGCGACTCCACGACCGGCATGACCTCGGCCATCTCCGGCATCTGCGACCTCGGCATGGCTTCGCGCGGCCTCAAGGAAAGCGAGCTGAAAGCCGGCCTGACTCCGATCGTGATCGCTATGGACGGCATCGCCGTGATCGTCAACAAGGCCAACGAGCTGGAGGGGCTGACCGTGGAACAGGTTCGCGATATCTATACGGGCAAAACCGAAAACTGGGAAGCTTTGAAATAAAACGATGACTCAGGCCAAAGAGAACGCTGCGAAGTGGATTTTCGCCGCGGCGGCGACGGCGTCGGTAATCGCCGTAGCGCTGATCTGCGTCTTCCTCTTCGCGGGCGGCATTCCCGGAATAATGAAGATCGGCGTCTGGGAGTTCCTTTCGGGAACTCGCTGGCGGCCGGGAAACGATATCTACGGAATCCTGCCCATGATTCTCGGATCGCTGTACGTCACCGCGGGAGCACTGCTTATCGGCGCTCCCGCCGGTTTATTGACGGCCGTCTATCTGTCGCGTTTCGCCTCGCCGCGCATGACGCGCATCCTGCGTCCGGCCGTCTCGCTGCTGGCGGGAATCCCGTCGGTCGTGTACGGATTCTGGGGCGTAACGACGATCGTACCGCTGATCCGCCGGTATTTCGGCGGCAGCGGTTCAAGTTTGCTGGCGGCGGCGCTGCTTCTGGGCATCATGATCCTGCCGACGATTATCGCCGTCAGCGAGGCGGCCCTGAACGCCGTGCCCCAGAGTTATTACGAGGGAGCGCTGGCGCTCGGGGCCACCCACGAACGCGCCGTGTTCAGCGTCGTGCTTCGCGCCGCCCGTTCCGGCGTGATCGCGGCGATGATCCTCGGCGTCGGACGCGCCGTCGGCGAGGCTATGGCAGTCATGATGGTCGCCGGCAACCGCGCCGTGATCCCCACAAGCCTGTTCCGCGGCGTACGCACGCTGACGAGCAACATCGTCATGGAAATGGGTTACGCCGCCGACCTGCACCGCGAGGCGCTGATCGCGACGGGTGTCGTGCTTTTCGCGTTCATTCTGACCATCAATCTCACCTTTTCCCTGCTGCGAAGGAGGTCGCAGGCGTGACAACAAACCGCTTGAAATCGCTGCTGACGAAATGCCTCGTTTACGCCGCCTCGCTCTTTACCGTCGCCGTGCTGCTGGTCATCGTCGCGGATATCCTGCGCCACGGCGTTCCACACCTGACACCGGATCTTTTCGCATGGAAGTACGATTCCGTCAACGTTTCGTTGACGCCGGCGCTGATCAACACGCTGTCAATGACGCTGCTGGCGCTTCTCGCCGCCGTTCCGGCCGGTCTTGGAGCCGCTATCTACCTGGCGGAGTACGCCGCGCGCGGGCGCTTTTTCGTGAAAGCGGTTCGCATCACGGCGGAAACGCTGTCGGGCATCCCCTCCATTATTTACGGGCTGTTCGGGCTGCTCTTTTTCGTCACGGCCTGCCGCATGGGCATCTCGCTGCTGGCGGGAGCGATGACGCTGGCGATGATGATTCTGCCGCTGGTCATGCGCACGGCGGAAGAAGCGCTGCGGGCCGTGCCCGACAGTTATCGCGAGGCCAGCTTCGGTCTCGGCGCGGGACGTCTGCGCACGGTGTTTTGCGTCGTGCTTCCGTCGGCTGTTCCCGGAATTCTCGCCGGCGTTATTCTCAGCATCGGACGCATCGTCGGCGAGACGGCGGCGCTGATTTACACGGCGGGTACAGTCGCCGAGGTTGCCTGCAGCGTTTTCGATTCGTCGCGCACGCTCGCCGTACACATGTACACGTTGTCCAGCGAAGGTTTGTACATGAACCAGACTTATGCCACCGCCGTTATGCTGCTGATCATCACCGCCGGCATCAACGCACTGTCCTCTTTTGCAGCAAGGAGATTCGTCCATGGCTCGGTTTGACGTCGAAAATCTCAATCTGCATTATGATAAATTCCACGCGCTGAAAAACGTTTCCCTTTCCATTCCCGAACGTCGGATCACGGCGTTCATCGGCCCTTCCGGCTGCGGCAAGAGCACGCTGATGAAAACTTTAAACCGTATGAACGATCTGGTTGAAGGCTGCCGAATCACCGGCAAAGTGCTTCTCGACGGCGAGGATATTTACGATACAATGGAGACGACGACGCTGCGCAAGCGCGTGGGCATGGTCTTTCAAAAGCCCAACCCTTTTCCGATGAGCGTTTTCGACAACGTCGCCTACGGGCCGCGCACTCACGGCGTTCGCAGCCGCGCCCGCCTCGAAGCCGTGGTCGAGAAATCCCTCCGCGACGCCGCCATCTGGGACGAACTGAAAGACCGTCTCAGATCCAGCGCGCTTGGCCTTTCCGGCGGCCAGCAGCAGCGCCTCTGCATCGCCCGGGCTTTGGCGGTGGAACCGGAGGTGCTGCTGATGGACGAGTCCACCAGCGCCCTCGACCCGCTTTCCACAGCCAGGATCGAAGATCTCGTCACGACGCTAAAGGAAAAATACACGATCGTCATGGTGACGCACAACATGCAGCAGGCGGCGCGCGTCTCGGACACAACGGCGTTTTTCCTGCTCGGAGAGATCGTCGAGTACGACGAGACCGATCGCCTCTTTTCCAATCCTCGGGACAAGCGGACCGAAGATTACATTACGGGAAGGTTTGGTTAAAATGAGAAGCCGATTTGACAAGCAGCTGAACCAGCTCAACAACAATCTGCTGGAAATGGGAGCCCTGACGGAACAGGCGATCGAAAGCGCCGTCCGGGCGCTGTCCGAGCAGGACGAGAACGCCGCCAGAGGGGCGATTGAGCTTGAACGGGAAATCGATTCTCAGGAGCGCGCCGTCGAGTCGCTCTGTCTCAAACTCCTGCTCGAACAGCAGCCCGTCGCCGGAGATCTGCGTCTGATCTCCGCGGCGCTGAAAATGATCACCGATCTGGAACGCATCGGCGACCAGGCGGCGGATATCGCGGAAATCATCCTGCGCCTGCGCGGGCAGAGTTACATCAAACCGCTGATTCATTTGCCGCAGATGGCCGCCAGGACCATCGAAATGGTTACCGGCAGCATCGACGCCCTCGTGCAGAAAGATCTCGAAAAAACGAAGAGCATCTTCGAGCTCGACGATCTGGTCGACGAACTTTTCCGCATCGTCAAGAACGAGCTGGTGGAACTGATCCGCAAAGACGCCTCCTGCAGCGAGCAGGCCATCGACCTGCTCATGATCGCCAAGTATTTCGAGCGGATCGGCGACCACGCGCAAAACATCGCCGAATGGGTGGAGTTCTCCCTCACGGGCGTCCATAAAAACGGAGAGAAAGAATGATCTATTACGTTGAAGATGATTCGGGCATCCGCGAACTGGTGGTCTACACGCTCAACCAGACGGGGCTCGAAGCCCGCGGCTTTGCGGAAAGTCAGGCGTTCTACGCCGCCTGCGCCGAACGGAAGCCCGATCTGATCCTGCTCGACATCATGCTGCCGCGCGAGGACGGCCTGAGCATCCTCAAACGCATCCGTCAGGACGCTTCGCTGAAAAGCGTCCCGACGGTCATGGTCACCGCCAAAGGTTCCGAATACGATAAGGTGCGGGGACTCGACCTGGGCGCCGACGATTACATCGCCAAACCTTTCGGCATGATGGAGCTGGTGGCGCGGGTCAAAGCCCGCCTCCGTGCGGCAGGCGGAGAAAAGGACGCATCCGTCCTCAGCTGCGGCGCGCTGAAACTGGACAGCCGGCGCCACGAAGTTACGGCCGGCGGCCGCCCGGTCGCGCTGACGTTGAAAGAATTCACCCTGCTGGAACTGCTGATGCGGCATCCCGGCGTGGCCTTCACGCGCGAACAGCTTCTGGAACGCAACTGGGATTACAGTTACGAGGGCGGCACGCGCACCGTGGACGTGCACGTCCAGACGCTGCGCGGCAAACTCGGCGACTGCGCTGCGCTGATCCAGACGGTGCGCGGCGTGGGATACAAACTGGGAGGTTGACGAATGCAGCGGCGAATTTTCTGGAGCATTTTTCTCACCGCGCTGGCCGCAGTCTTCATCGTCGGGCTGTTTACGGCCCGGGCCTCCTACAAAAGCATCGACGCGCGCGCGGCCGAAGAGCTCCGCGCCGAAGCCCGATCCGCGGCCGCGACGCTGCCGCTTCTGCGCAACGCCGAAGAATATCTGAGCGCGTTGCCCGACAGCCGCCGCGTCACGCTCATCTCCGCCGACGGGCAGGTCCTTTACGACAATCACGCGCCCAGCGGCGCAATGGAAAATCACCGCGCCCGCCCCGAGGTACAGGAAGCGCTTCGCAGCGGCCGCGGCGAAAGCTATCGCTATTCAAACACGCTCACGGAAAAAACGCATTACTGCGCCGTCCGCTTGGACGACGGGCGTATTCTGCGCGTCGCCGTCACCCGCAGCACGATCGCCGGACTGGCGCGCCGTCTCATGCTGCCGCTTTCTCTCGCCGCAGCCCTGACCGCGCTGCTGGCGCTGTTTCTTTCGCGCGCTCTGGCCCGCGGCATCACCGCTCCGATCAGCCGGCTCAACCTCGCCGAGCCGCTGGAAAACGACGCTTACGACGAGCTGACGCCGCTTCTGCTCCGCCTTGAAAATCAGAACGAGACGCTGCGCAATCAGCTTGACGAACTGGAAAACCAACGCCGCGAACTGGCCGCCATCACGGAAAACATGCGCGAAGGGCTGCTCCACATCGACAAAGAAGGAACGGTGCTGGCCATCAATCGTAGCGCCGCGAGAATTTTCGCGGTCGATCCCGCTCAATACGTCGGTCAGAACATCCTCCTCGTCAGCCGCAGCGCCGAACTGCACAGCGTCGTTCAGGCCGCGCAGGCGGGGCGCAGCGGCGAAGCGCTGCTCGAGGTCAACGGCCGCGTTTATCGTCTTCTCTCCACGCCCGTGACCGTCGCCGGCGAACAAAAACAAGCGGGCATGGTCGTGCTGCTGCTCGACGTCACGGCCCGCCAGCAGGCGGAACGACAGCGCCGGGAATTCACCGCCAACGTGTCGCACGAACTGCGCACGCCGCTCACATCCATCGCCGGTTACTCCGAAATCATGGCCTCGGGACTCGCCAAACCGGAAGACCTGCGCGGCTTCGCCGAAAAAATCCACGGCGAAGCCAGCCGCCTGATCGCGCTGGTCAACGACATCATGGAGCTGTCGAAGCTCGACGAGAAAGCGGCTCTGCCGCCCCGAGAAAACGTCGACCTCTTCGAGCTCTGCGAAAAAATTTTGTCGCGACTCGCCCCTTCGGCCGAAGCGCGAAACGTGCTGATCGAACTGACAGGCTGTCATGCCTGCGTTTGGGGCATTCGTCCCCTGCTCGACGAGATGGCGTTCAACCTGATCGAAAACGCCGTCAAGTACAACAGAGAGGGAGGCTCCGTTCTCGTCGACGTTGCCGAAGGGAACGAAAACGTCGCGCTGACCGTGCAGGACACGGGCATCGGCATCCCGCCGGAACATCAGGACCGCGTCTTCGAGCGTTTCTACCGCGTGGACAAGAGCCACAGCAAGGAAACCGGCGGCACCGGCCTGGGGCTGGCCATCGTCAAACACGCCGCCGCGGTTCACGGCGCGTCCGTGGAGCTGACCAGCACGCCCGGTTCGGGCAGCCGTTTCACCGTGATTTTCGACAAAGAATTTCACGGGTTCGCCTAGGAAAAAGCGAATGGGGAAGCCGGAGCGTCCGGCTTCTCCATTCGCTTTTTTATAAAACGGCGCGTTCCATGCCGCGGCGCACGGCTTCCCACAGCGCCAGAGTCCGTTCGTCCCGCAGCGGCGGGGCGGGCAGCTCGGCGCGCGCGAAGACTTTCATGAAGATCTCGCTGTCGCCGTCCGGCCTCCAGCGGCGCGCGACGCCGCAGCGGAAAAATCCGAGGGCGCGCAGCCTCTCGCGATCTTCCGCGCTCGGCGGCGGCATAAAAAGCTCCAACGTTTTGCCTTCGCGGCACAGCCGTTCGAGAGCGTCGAACAGTCCGCGCCCGACGCGGGCGGCGTCGATCCTTTGTGTCAGCGCGCCGTCTGCCGCCGCATACGCCGCGGTCAGCGAGCCGTTTTCGTTCAGTCCGCCGCGAACGGGCTCCAACTCTTTGAACAAAAAGGTCTGGGCGGCGCGCGCCTCCGCGGCCGGTTCCGCCGCCGTCAGCGCGAATCCGCCCCCGGCCAGCAACCGGTTGGACGGACTGTTCGCTTCGATCTGGGCGTAAACGGCGTCGGCCAGATCCCGTTCGAACAGCAGCCGTTCGCCCAGTTCCTCCATGGCGCGCGCCAGCCCCAGCCCGCGCGCTTCGGGCGCGACCATGCGGCGGTAGGTGCGGAACAGCCGACGGTTGGAACTTCCTTCGGCGCGGAATCCCGTCATGCCCGCAAGGCGTCCGCCCCGGCGCGCCGCGACGAGGAACAGACCGTCGTCGACCATGCGCGCGATCGCCGACGGCTCGTAAAAGCGCCAGTCATAGTTTTCTCCGTACACCGACCGTACCAGAGCGGGGATCTCGCGCTCGTCGCCCGCCCGGAACGGCATGATCTCCGTTTCGCCGCGCGTCATCCTCATCCGGCCGCTCCCTTTCTTTTTTACGGCTCCGTCGCCAGTCTTTTCACGACCAGCGAGTTCCAGTTCAGCAGCGTCAGAAGCCGTTTCGCCGCGGCGGCGGTCTGCTCCTCCGAGCCGCCGCGCAGTACGATCTCGGCGTCGGAAGTGATCCCCGCGCGTTTGAGCCGCGCGGCGGCCTCGGAGCTTTCGAGCTGCGCCGGCGTCAGAAAGACTTCGTAAGCCGCCGTCTGTCCGCCCCCCGGAGACGCGCCGCGCAAATCCACGACGAAGAAGTCTTTCCGTCCGGCGCGCTCCGCCACGTACCGCGCCGTGACCGTTTCGACGTTTTCCATTTTCCGCATTTTCACGGCGTGGTCGGCGCGCCACCCGAAGCCCATGAAAACGCCCGCGACGGCCATCAGGAACACGCTCTTTCTCATGGTGCGCTCATCCCTTCGCAAAAACTGGGTTTATTGTACAGAAAAGAGCGCGCGTGCGCAAACCGTTTTCGCCGTAAAATTTCCGCAAAAAAAGATCGTTCGGAACGGGCTCGATTCCGAACGATCGTTTCTATTCAACGGTGACGCTCTTTGCCAGGTTGCGCGGCTGATCGATGTCGCAGCCGCGCAGCAGCGCGGATTCGTAAGCGAAGATCTGCAGCGGCAGAACCGTCAGGAAAGGCGTCAATTCGGCTTCGGTCGCCGGCACCTTGATCGTCCCCGCCACATCGTTCACGTCGGGGACGTTTTCCGTGGTGACGATGATCACCGGCGCCTTTCTGGCGCGCGTTTCCTCCACGTTGGAAAGCGTCTTTTCCAGCAGCTCGTCCGCCGGGGCGACGACGACGACCGGGAGTTCTTCATCGAGCAGAGCGATGGGACCGTGTTTCATCTCCCCGGCGGCATACGCCTCCGCATGAACGTAGGAGATCTCTTTCAGCTTCAAAGCGCCTTCCATGGCCACCGGATACGAGACGCCTCTTCCCAGGAACAGAAAATCCCGCGCTGTGCCGAACTTGCGGGCCAAAGAGCGGATGACGTCTTTCAAAAGTAGCGTCTGTTCGACCTTGTACGGCAGATCCTTCATCGCTTCGGCGAGGCGCTCTTCGTCCGCGCCGGGCAGTTCGCCGCGAAGTTTGGCCAGATACAGCCCGGCCAAAATCAGCACCGCCATCTGCGCCGTGAACGTCTTCGTCGCCGCCACGCCGATTTCGATGCCGGCGTTCAGACGGATCACGTCGTCCACTTCGCGCGCGATCGACGAATTGGGCGCGTTGGTCGCGGCGACGGTGTAGGCGCCCAACGCCTTTACATGCCGAAGCGCCTCGAGCGTGTCGAGCGTTTCTCCCGACTGGGACACGAAAACCGCCATGGTATCCCCGCCGGCTCTAAGCGGCCGGTAACGGTATTCGGAAGCGATGTCGACGCGGATGTCGACCTTCAGATATTTCTCCAACACCCGCTGCGCGACGGTCGCGGCATAGAAGGACGTGCCGCAGGCGACGAGATCCAGCCGCTTGAATGCCCTGGCTTTTTCAGGCGTGATCCCCCATTCGCCGCTGAGGTCGATCAGGTCGCTTGCGGTGCGGCCAAAAAGCGCGCGACGCAGGACGGAGCCCTGCTCGTTGATTTCTTTCAACATGAAATGCGGGTAACCGGCTTTGTCGATCATCGCCGCGTCCACGTCTACGGAAACAGTGCGGCGCTGATGCGCAACGCCGTCAAGATCCCAGAACTCGGCGCCCGACGCGCTCAGACGACAGATCTCGCCTTCGTTCAAAAAGATCACTTTGTCCGCATGCTCGACGATCGCCGGCACGTCCGACGCGCAATACGCTTCGCCGTTTCCCAGCGCGACGACCAGCGGCGCGCCTTTTCTCACGCAGTAGAGCTCGTTCGGACGGTCGCCGAAAACAAGCACAAAGGCAAACGCTCCGCGGCACTTCTTGAAAAGCCGGCACAGAGCTTTGACAGGCTCTCCGTCATAGAGCCGGGCAAGAAGCTGCGCCGCAACTTCCGTATCCGTCTCCGAGCTGAAGTGCACGTTCCGGGCGACGAGTTCGTCGCGAAGTTCCTTGTAGTTTTCGATGATTCCATTATGGACGAGAACCACCGAATGCTTTTCATCGGTATGAGGATGGGCGTTCGCCGTCGTCACGCCGCCATGAGTGGCCCAACGGGTATGCCCGATGCCCACGTTTCCCTTCAGCCCGTCGGCGCCGACAAGTTCTTTGAGCTTCGCCACCTTGCCCACGGTTTTGACCGTCTTGAAGACGCCCTTCTCGCAGACGGCAATTCCCGCAGAGTCGTAGCCGCGATATTCAAGGCGCTCTAGCCCTTGAACGATAATCTCGCAGGCATTCTTGCCGCCGACATAACCAACAATTCCACACATACTGAGCAACCTCCTCAGCATTGAAGGGCCTCTGCCGTTTGTATCCGGGTCACCCCGGGGTTTTGTGACAGAGGTTCATGGCTCCCCTTCGCCCGCCACGAAAGCATCCGCCGAATGGTTCGATCGCTTTCGTCCTCGTCGACTGTCGCCGCTGAATGAGAAACGGTTCAGTCCTGGCGCTTCCGCTCGTACGCTCCTCCCGGCGTTTATCTTATCACAAAAATGGGGAGGATTGAACCGTACGGTTCAGTCCTCCCCATGCGACGAGCGCGGCGAACTCTAAAGAGCGCGGATCATCGCGCCGAACTTCTTCGACAGCGACGCGAGCGTACCGCGGTCCTTGCATTCCACCAGCAGACGGATCAGCGGTTCCGTCCCCGAAGAACGCAAAAATACGCGGCCGTTCGTCCCCAACTCGCGATTCGTCTGTTCGATGGCATTTCTCAAGTCCGCGTCCTGCATAACCTTATCCCGGTCCGAGACGGTGATGTTCGTCAATTCCTGCGGGAACGGATCGAAACGTTCCGCCAGCGTTTCAGGCACTTCCCCCAACTCGCGGCACGCGCGCAGGAAAGCGAAGCCCGTGCAGAGTCCGTCGCCCGTCCTCACGTAATGGTCGATGATCACGTGCCCGGATTGTTCGCCGCCCAGTCCGGAAGCCGTGCTTTTCATCATGTCAAGGACATACCGGTCGCCCACGGCACAGCGGAAAACCTGAATTCCCTCCTTGCGCAGGTGATTTTCCAGAATGCCGTTGCTCATCACCGTCGCGACGACGCCGCTGCCGAGAATGCCTTCTCGCTGCAGCCAGCGCGCCAGGACCCAGAGCACGATGTCGCCGTTGATGACCGCGCCCCGCCGGTCGACCAGCAGGACGCGATCGGCGTCTCCGTCGTAAGCGATGCCGACGTCGGCGTCATTTGCCCGCACCGCCTCGGTCAAAGCCTCCAAATGCATGACGCCGTTTTTCTCGTTGATGTTCAGTCCGTCGGGTTCGGCGCCAATCAGCACGCTCTCGCACTCAAGCTTTTGCGCGATCAGCGGAATGACTGTCGAAGCGGCGCCGTTGGCGCAGTCGAAGACGACTTTCATGCCGGCAAGGCGATCGCTGTCGAGGACCTGGAGCACGCGGTCGGCGTACATGATCGCAAAGCCTTCTTCCGAAGCCATCTCGCCGATGGAAGCTCCGGACGGACGCCAGTCGTCGATCAGGTCGTCCCCAAGATAGTCCTCAATCTCCAGCTCTTCGCTGTCGCGCAGCTTTTGTCCCTCGCCGCTGAGAAATTTGATGCCGTTGTATTCCGGCGGATTATGGGAAGCGCTGATGACCGCTCCGCCCTGCGCCTTGAAGAAAAGGACGCCGTAGCTTACGGCCGGCGTCGGGATGACGCCCAGCAAAATAACCTCGGCTCCCGCCGACATCATCCCCGCCACAAGCGCCGATTCCAGCATTCTGCCCGAACGCCGCGTGTCGCGCCCGACCACGATCTTGGGACGCGGCGTGCCGCGCTGAATCAAAAACAGGACATACGCCCTCCCCAGACGGAGCGCCATTTCCGGAGTCATAGATCCCCTGTTGGCAATGTCGCGCACCCCATCGGTGCCGAACAGACAGCGGCAACGCGGCGCCGATGTGCTTTTAACATCCATTCGTTTTTCCTCCCTCGGAGCAGATTATTGAGACTGCCGCGTCACCTTTACGGTTAACGGTTCGACGCCGACCGATTCGACTCCGGCGATTTCTTTTCGCTTCAGATGGACCGGCAGGCGCATCGACGGAGCGACGATATTGGAAACGTCGACGAACGCCGTCAGTTCAAGATCTTCCAGCGTCAAGTCCTGCAAAACGCCGGCGGTTCCCTCGACATACACGGTCACCGTCGCCGGCTCAACGGCCCAGCGCGCATCAGCGGACGCTCCCGTCACCGAAACGGGGATCTCTTCATAGTCGCGGGTATCGTTCAGCGTTTTCACCTCCACGTTCACCGTCACGGCCGGAGAAGAAAGCAGCGACAGGCCGGCGGGGACCTCCGCGATCTTCGTCTGTATGGAAGCGCTCTTGGAAAGTCGCGCCAGGTTGATCGGCTCTGTATAAAGCTTGGCAACTTGAGCGAACGCTTCCGCCCTCCCTTCGACGAGAATGGCCTCGGGAACCGCTTTCGCGGAAAGGAGGCGAAGGCTTGGCGGCAGGGTGCCGCGAGTCCTCACTTCCACGGGGAGTTCTTTGCGCGGTATTCCCTGATAGTAGGTTGCGGACACGGTCACGTCGGCAGGCGAGAAATCCAGCGCCACCCCGCTGGGGGATCTGAGCGGGATGCGCCAGGCGCCGCCGCGGAAAAGTTCCTCCAACGTCGGCCGCACGGAAATTTCGTAGATCGAGGAGAGCTGATCTTCGCGTCCATGAGCCATCACCACGCCTGGATCCGCTGCGGCGCCGTCCATGACGTATCCTTCCGGCATGTTCTCCGGGGGCAGGATCTTGACCTTGAGCTCTTTGTCGATCATGCGCGCCAGCTCGATTTCGACGTCCTTGGGAACGATCTGCGCCACGTTCATACGAGACGGCGCTTTGAAATGAATGGGCACGGTATGACGCCCGGCGCTCAGATCTTTCAGATCGACTTCGGAGGTGAGCTGGGAGTTTTGCAGGACGTTCATCGCCCGACGCTCGCCGTTCAACGTGACGACAACCGTCCTCACGGAAGGGAAAAGCGCGAGGTCCGCAGGGGGGTTCAAAAAATCGAGGCGCACTTCATACGTCTTGGCAATTTCCTCGTTGCGATTGCCGACGACGTAGAACCACAAAACAAACGAGAGGATCAACGAAACAACCACCAGGAAACTTCTGGAAGAAAGCCAATCGTCAAGACGGACACGCTGATTCTTTTTCATCGCCAATCACCTAATCGTTGCCGCCAAAAGAGCGCAGCTCTTCCTTGAGACTTTCCAGAACGCCCTGCTGCTCCTGATCCTGCCCGGAAAAATAGTGGACAAGATATTTTTTCAGCTGCGACTCTTTCAAATTTCTCGAGATTCTTCCGCCGATCGCCAGCGAGATCTCGCCGCGTTCCTCGGAAACGATCAACGACACCGCGTCGGAGACTTCGGTCACGCCGATCGCGGCGCGATGCCGCGTTCCCAGCCAGCGGGACAGATCCGCATTTTCCGTGAGAGGCAGATAGCACCCGGCGGAAATGATCTGCTCCGTGTCGATGATCGTGGCCCCGTCATGAAGCGGGTTGTTCGGCCAGAAAATGGCGATGATCAGCTCTTGAGTGATATCCGCGTTGAGGAGCACGGCGTTCCGCCAGTAATCCTTCAGCCCCGTTCCCCTCTGCAGGACGATCAGCGCGCCGATTTTATGCGCGCAGCAATACATCAGCGCCTTCGAGACTTCGTCGGCGACGACTTCAGCCCGTTTCAACGCTTTGCTCCGCCGCCACATGCTGCCGCGGCCAAGCTCTTCGAGGATGCGACGCAGTTCGGGCTGAAAAATGATCGGCACGATGATGAGCAGCGCGCTGAATCCTTGGGTCAAGATCCATGAAAAAGTATCCAGATTGAGCCAGCGCGCGGCAAAAGAGAGAACAACAAGCAGGAAAAGGCCCTTGACCAGCTGTATCGCTCGTGTCCCGACCAGAAGACTGAGCGTCTTATAAATAATATAGGTTACCAGTGCTATATCGATGACATCCTGCCATCTGAAAAATTTCAGCACGCCTACGGACAAGAACAACACTCCTTTTCCGGCTCATTTTTGTGATATTTTTGGAAGAACCGCTAAATCATATCACACAACCCGTCGCAAAAACATCGCCCCTTCGCTCAAAATCACGCGCCGGTCCGTGCGCCGGTATTGACGACGCCCTTATAGACAAGTCCCGCTTTGGTGTCGACCGTCACAACCATTCCCGTCCGGAGCGACGCAACGGCCCCCTTGGCGCCGACGATGCAGGGCAACCCCAGCTCCAGAGAAACGATCGCCGCATGGCTGGTGAGACCGCCCTCTTCCGTCACCACGGCCGAGACTTTATCAAGATATTTGACGTAGTCTTTTGTCGTGCTGCCGGTGACCAGAACATCTCCATTCTGAATTCCCACCAGATCCTCGACCTTTTTAACGACGAGAACCCGTCCGGTGACGACGCCCGGCAACACCGGCAGCCCTCTGGCCACAATCTGGCCGATCGTATAAACGCGCAGCATGTTCGTCGTCCCGGAAACGCCCAGCGGCATTCCGGCAGTGATCACAAGCATATCGCCCTCTTCGGCGTAGCCCCGCTGCACGACGGTCCGCACGGCGTCCTTGATCGTTTGCTCCTCGGTGCCCCCTTCCGGGCACATGACAGGGAAAACTCCCCAATACAGGCACATTTCCCGGCAGCTTTTTTCCGACGGCGTCACAGCCAGAATCGGACATTCCGGGCGGTATTTGCTGACCATGGCCGCGGTCGAACCGCTGCGCGTCAGCGACACGATCGCGCGCGCCCTCAACTTCCGCGCCAATTCGACGGCCGCCATGCTCACGCCGTCGGGCACGCTGTTCTCCAGCGTCGGAACGGCAAAGGGCCTCTGCCAGCGAACGAGGCCTTCCTCCGCCCGGTGGACGATCCGCGCCATCGTCTCAACCGCGCGGACCGGATATTTTCCGGCCGCGGATTCACCGGACAGCATCACCGCGTCCGCGCCGTCGAGAACGGCGTTGGCGACGTCGTTCGCCTCTGCCCGCGTGGGACGCGGATTGCGGATCATCGAGTCCAGCATTTGCGTGGCCACGATCGTCAGCTTTCCTCGGCTGCGGCAGATGTCGATGATCTGTTTCTGAACCAAAGGCACGTCTTCCGTAGGGATCTCCACGCCTAAATCGCCGCGCGCCACCATCATGCCATTGACGACGTCGGCGATCTCCTCGAGGCGCTCGACCGCTTTTCGGCTCTCGATTTTCGCGATCAGCTTGATATCGCCGCCGGCTTCTTCGACGACACGACGTACCGCCAAGACGTCGTCGCGATTTCGCACGAAGGAGACGGCAATAAAATCGACGTCATTCTCCACGCCCCAGAGAATGTCTTCTTTATCCTTGTCGGAAAGCGTCGGCAGGCTGATCTCCGCATCGGGAACGTTGATTCCCTTTCGGTTCGACAGCAGGCCGCCGACGATCACCCTGCAGATGAGCACGTCTCCGCGGATCTCGATAATTTTAAGATGGATCGTGCCGTCGTCGATAAAGACGTCCTGCCCCACCGCACATTCGCGCGCCAGGGTCGGATGGCTCACGCCGACCCATTTGTCGCAGCCGCGGCTGCCGTCATCGGGACGCAGTTCAAAGAGCTGTCCCTGCTGAAGCGCTACCGGCTGATCGTTTTCGAGCAGCGTTGTGCGGATCTCCGGGCCTTTGGTGTCGAGCATGACCGCTATGGACGTTTTTTTCTCCGCGGCGATATCCCGCACCAAACGAAGCGCTTCCAGATGGCTCTCATGCGTTCCATGGCTGAAATTCAGCCGTGCCACGTTCATGCCGGCATCCACGATGCCGCCAAGAGTTTCCCTGTTGAGACTTGCAGGGCCAAGGGTACAGACGATTTTGACTTTATGCTCCATAGACTGGCTTCTCCTCTCTGTCGCCGAGAAATGAAGCGCTGATCCGCGCTTCCCCTCTTCCAAAGAGCGAGGCAAGATCGTCCTCAAGCGCTCTGGACAAGGTCACTCTTACATTCGGCAGCGCGATGGCCGCGGTTTCGACGTCGTTATCGACCTTGAGAATAACCGTCTGCCTCCCGCGATGTTCTTTCAGCATCGTCAGGAACCTTTTCTGCGGGATCTCCTTCAGAGCATCCAGCGACAGGCAGATTTCCACATAATCGTGGTCTGAAGCGTCATGCTCAAGTGGTTGAACGTCCGTCGCGATGATCGATCTTTCACCGCGGTCGTCCAGCCGCCCGGTGACAAGGTAAGGCTTGCCTTCGAACAACGTCGGCTTTACTTCAAGCCACGACTTTCCGTTGCGCGCCTTGGGGAAACAGATCACCTTGATTTCGTCCTCGCCGTCGTCGATGCTGAAGATTCCCATGGCGTCTCCCCGCTTCGTCATTTTTTCCTGCCATCCCGACAGAAGTCCTGCAAAGGTCGGCGTCGTGGTGTCGCTTTTCCAATAAGGAAGGTCGGCGATATGGGCGTTCGTCTTTTGTGCTGCCAGAGGGCGGAATCCATCGAAAGGGTGTCCCGAGATATACATGCCCAACGCTTCTTTTTCCATTTCCAGCTTCTCGGTCACGTTCAGATCGTCAACTTCAGCGAGCTCCGGCTGATCTTCGGACGTCATATCACCGAAGAGCGACCCCTGATCGCCCTGCGAATCCCGCCTCGAAGCGACTTCGAACAGGTTATCCAGCGACGTCAAAAGCTGCTTCCGGTTCGAGTTCAGGCTGTCGAAGGCGCCGGCCTTGATCAGACTTTCGATGACGGCTTTGCCGACGCTGTGTTTGTCGACGCGAACGATGAAATCCCAAAAGCCCTTAAAAGGGCCGCCTTCTTCTCTAGCTTTGAAAATCGAGCTCAAAGCCGCTTCCCCGACTTTTGTCACGCCGCCAAGGCCGAAGCGAATTTCATTCTTCGTCGCCGTAAAATCCGCATAAGACTGATTGATATCCGGCGCCAGAACGTCGATGCCCGAGGCGCGGACCTCGCGCACGTACCCGGCCATGACTTCCTTTTTCGCGCCGATCTTGCTGGACAGATACGCCGCCATAAACTCTTTGGGGTAATGTACTTTCAGCCATGCCGTCTGATAGGTGACGAGGGCATAGGCGGCGCTGTGAGACTTGTTGAATCCGTAACCGGCGAATTTCTCGATAATATCGAAGATCTCCGCGGCCTTCTCGGCATCGATGCCGTTCTTGGCCGCGCCGTTGATGAAGATGCTGCGGTGCTCGTCCATGACGGATTTTTTCTTCTTGCCCATGGCGCGGCGCAGCAGGTCTGCGCCTCCCAGCGTATAGCCCGCGAGCGTCGAAGCGCATTTCATGACCTGCTCCTGATAAAGCACGACCCCGTATGTTTCGTTGAGAACCGGTTCGAGCATCGGATGCAAGTAATGGACTTCTTCGCCGTGCTTGCAGTTTACGTACTGATCGACCATGCCGCTTTCCAGAGGGCCGGGACGATACAGCGCCAAAATGGCGACGAGATCGGCAAAGCGGTCGGGCCGCATCTTTTTGATCAGGCGGCGCATCCCCGACGATTCAAGCTGAAATATGCCCAACGTATCCGCGTTTTGCAGCAGCCGATAGACTTCGGGGTCGTCGAGCGGCAGACGGTTCAGATCGCCGAGCGTCGTGCCGTTGCGCTTGACGTTGGCAACCGCCTCTTCAAGGATCGACAACGTCTGCAGGCCGAGAAAATCCATTTTGACAAGGCCGAGACTGGCAACGGGATCCATGGAAAACTGGGTCGCGACCTGCCCTTCTTCGATCTGACGCACCGGAACGAGATCCGTCAATGGCTTGGGGGTGATGACCACTCCCGCCGCATGCTGAGAGCAGTGACGCGCCAGCCCTTCCATGCTGCTCGCGGAAGCCAGCAGCTTCGATATTTGCGGATCGCTCTTTTCAAGATCCTGCAGGTCCGGCGTCTGTTCCACGGCTTCCTTTATGCTCTTGGCGCCGTCAGGCACCAGATTGGCGACCTTGTTGACGTCCGCATAAGGCATTCCCATGGCGCGCCCGACATCCTTGATGGCCTGCTTGGATTTCATGCGGCCGAAAGTGATGATCTGCGAAACGTTTTCCACGCCATATTTATCAACCACGTACTTGATCAGCCGATCGCGCCCTTTGTCGGAAACGTCGGTATCGATGTCGGGCATGGAGACTCGTTCTGGATTGAGAAACCGTTCGAAAATCAGGCCAAACTTGAGCGGATCCAGTTCGGTGATCTTCATGGCGTAGGCCACCAGAGACCCGGCCGCAGAGCCGCGTCCGGGGCCGATCGGGATGCCGTGGGATTTGCAGGCGCCGATCACATCCGCGATGATCAGAAAGTAGCCGGGAAATCTCATCTGCTTGATGATTCCCAACTCATAACTCAGACGATTTTCGTATTCATCGGGAATCGCTTCGACCCCAAGGCGCTCTTTCAAGCCTTCCCGCGCTTTCTTTCCAAGGTACGTGTCGAGCGTCATCCCTGCCGGGATTTCGAACTTGGGCAGTAAATAATCCCCGGTGTTCAGGGCAAAATCGAAGTTGCACCGCTCCGCGATCCGCAGCGTATTCTCCAGGGAGTCGGGAGCTTCGCTGCCGAAATACCCCCACATCTCCTGCGCGGATCTGAAATAGAAGTCATTCACCTTGAAGGACATGCGCCCAGGATCCGTGATGACCTTTTTCGTGCCGACGCACAGCAGCAGTTCGTGCCAGTCGTAATCGCCGCTGTCCAAATAATGGGCGTCGTTCGTCGCAATCAACGGGAAATTGCTCTTTCGCGCCATCTCGATGATCAGTTTGTTGACCGCCACCTGCTCAGGGAGTTGATTGGGCATGATCTCCAGAAAGAAATTCTCCGGCCCGAAAATATCACGGTACATCTGGGCGCGTTCCAGCGCCCCTTTTTCGTTCCCTTCAAGCAAAAAACGGGGAATTTCGCCGGCCAGACAGGCGGAGGAACAGATCAACCCCCTGCTGTATTGGGCCAGCAGCTGATGGTCAACGCGCGGCTTGTAGTAAAAACCTCTCGTATTGGCGATCGACACAAGTTTGATCAGGTTGTGATAGCCTTCATCGTTCTCGGCAAGCAGCAGGAGGTGGTTGTACTTTTTTTCTTTATTGTCGATGCCATCGGGGCTGACATACATTTCACAGCCGATGATCGGCTTGACGCCCGCGCTTTTGCACTGTTGATAAAATTCGACGGCTCCATACATCACGCCGTGATCGGTCATGGCCACCGCCGGCATTCCCCACTCGGCGCAGCGCTTGGCCAGGTCGGCGCAGCGTATGGCGCCATCGAGAAGGCTATATTCGGTATGTACGTGCAGATGAACAAAATTCTTCTCTGCGGGCATAAAGATCTCCTTTCATGTCATGCAAACACGTTCGAACGCCCGGCTTCCCGCTTCTCAGGAATCATTCCCGTCGGGGGCGTCGTCGGTCTTTTCGTTGGGACGACAGTACAGCAGATCTCCATCCATGAAAGTTCCCCGCAGATACTCCGCAAGCGTACTGTTCCTCGAAGGAGAAGGGGCTGCTTTGTCGGGACGAGAGTCTTTTTTCTCGAGACGCTCCGAAGCGGCCGTTTCCGCGTCATGGCGCAGAAAATCCGCATACGGCGAGTCCTTCCCGGGCTGATCCTCCGCGAGCGCCAGCTGCAGAGGCGCATTCTCGGGGACAGAACCCGCATCGAGATGATCGAAACGCTCGACGCGGCTTCCACATTGGAGTTTTATGGACTGAATCGCCAGATCGTCCAGCCGCAGGACCGACTGAGCCGCTTTGGCCATGCGCTCGCTGTTCAGCGTCTCGTATGCCTGAACGTCGTCTTCGTTCAGGAGGACGCCCAATTCCCGTCTCTCCCGGTCATACACGATATCCGCAAGACATAACGGCACCGCGACGTTGGGGTGTTTTTCCACGGCGGAAAGAAGAGCGTCTTTCACGTTATTGTGAAGAGGGACCGGACTGCCGATGCTCTCCGCAGGAGGGGCCTCCGCCGCAGAAGGGGAACCGCCGCTCTCCGCGTCGGCGGCTTTTTCGCAAGACGGTATCCCTGTTTCAGGGGCGGTCTGGATCTTCTGCGCCGCCGAGGCCGCGCTCTCCGACGGACCGTTCCGTGCCGGAGCGAACGCGGGAACGACCGTATCGTGCGCGTCGCTTCGAAGCCGCGCCGCGCGTCCCCCAGAAGAGACCGCCGTCTCCGACGAGACAGTCTTTCCATCCGGCGGCACTTCAGAGGCGGCGCTCTTCAGAGTCCAGCTGACCAACAGCCCGCACAGAACATCGATCGAAAGTCCGCGTCGGACCTGAGGCAAGAGAGAAGCAATCCGCGCCATTAATTCTTCAAGGTGCGGCAAAGGCAGAAAATCTTTCTCCTGCGCCAGCCACTGACGCTCTTCTTCCGAAAGCGCCAAGGCGCGCAGGATCTTCTCGCCCCAGCGCTTTTGCAGCCACAAATTCCGTACGCACACAAACAACACCGACAGGAAGCGTTCAGGCTCCGCGCCCGAACGGAAGAGTCCTTCCAAAACGGGGAGCGAATTCTCCGGCGTCGCATGACTGCCGGACAGCCATTGACGGATCGAGGACGAACTGCCGCCCCCCAAAAGTTTATCCACCGTCTCCCGCGTCACGCTGCCGGAGCCTAAAGCGATCGCCTGCTCCATCAGGGACAGCGCATCGCGCATGCCGCCTTCCGAATTACGGGCGATCTCCCACAGCGCTTCATCCCGGGCATCGAGATTCTCCGCTTCCGCAACCTGCTGCAAACGATTGACGATCTGTTCCAACGTCATGCCGTGGAACGGGATATGCTGACAGCGGGAACGGATCGTCACGGGCACTTTGTGAGGGGCCGTCGTTGCCAGAACGAATATCACGCGTTCAGGGGGTTCTTCGAGCGTCTTCAGAAGCGCGTTGAATGCGCTGATCGACAGCATGTGGACTTCGTCGATGATGTAAACTTTATACGGGCAAGTAAACGACGCCAGAGCGACGTGTTCTTTGAGATTGCGAATCTCGTCGACGCTGTTGTTGGAAGCGCCGTCTATCTCAATGACGTCAAGACAGCTCCCCTCGCGGATGGCCCGGCACGTTTCGCATTCATTGCAAGGCTCGGCCCCCGTTCTGTGCGGGCAGTTTGCCGCCTTTGCAAAGAGACGCGCCACGGTGGTTTTTCCACAGCCTCTCGGGCCGGAAAAAAGATAGGCATGACCTATCGCGCCGCTTTCGATAGCGCGTGTGATCACGCCGATTGCCGCGGACTGGCCGACGACGTCGGAGAACTTTTGCGGTCTGTACCGCCGATAGAGGGATATATACACTTTCCTACCTCCAGAATGGGCCACGTTATATGAGTACTTTACAAGACATCTGTACGATCGCTCCCCATTCGCCTTACAGATTGTAATTCGCCATCGGATGCTTCTTTCTCGCTTCCGTCAAGGCCTTTACGAGCTGTAAACGAACGTGCCCCAAAGAATCTGCTCCTTCGGGCAAGGGTTCCCGTAAAACGCAGCTCACCCCGATATAGACCGCCGACGGACGGCCGCCAGCTTCGTCGACGCGAATATCATAGACGGGGGTCTCCATTTGCAGAGCCCGCCGCAGAACCATCCGCGCCTCCTCAAAGAGCTGCCTGGATTCGGAAGAGGCCGGGGCCTGCACGATCACCGTATCGTCGACTCTCAGCACAAGCCTGTTCTCCTCCTCGCTGAGCCGAGGGATCAGCAGTTTGAGGACGTTTTTGCGCTGGATTTTATGTCCTCTGCTTTCGACAGCGCCGGCGATGTAACGGATACGCTCCGATATCTTGGGATGGTCGCGATAAACGCCGGGATCGACCCAGGGCTGTTTCAGCTCTTCCGCGGCAAGACTTTCCATGACCGTGACGCCGGCGGACAGGTCATATCCCGCATTTTCGGAGATGGTTACCGCGCCGAGGTCAGCTTCCTGTTCAAGATCCCGGCTGTAAGCGTTCGAAACGGCGACGGCCGCCACATTGGAAAGGACCATCGCGGCGCCCGCCCCCCGCGAAGCGACGGCGATCGCCAGAGCCGCAAGCGAGAGCTTCTGGTTCCGCTCCATTTGGATGATCCCATGTTTCCCGTCGGCATGACTCAACTCATGAGCCATGACGAAAGCGAGCTCTGCATCGGACCTGACGAAATCTATCAGCCCCGTCGTGACATAGATATTGCCGCCGGGGATACAGAACGCATTCGGCGATTTTTCTTTCACGACATGGACGTTGTATGGAAGCGGGCGTTTCACCCAGGGCGTCAAACGATTAAAAATGCCTCTCACGCGAGCCGTCACAAGAGGATCTTCGACAAATTCCATGTTTTTGGCAATCTCTTCGGCAACCCGCTCGCCAATGGCAACTTCCCGCTTCACGGAAGCTTCGATCCCCGACTCCTTTTTCTTGCGCGCAGAGGCCGGCTCCGTGCAGCCGCAGACAAGCAGGCCGCACAGCAAAAAAACGAATATGCAGAAACGTTGGCTTTTTCTGTGGCTGAACACGGATCATCCCTCTTTTCTTTCAACGTTCTCCATGCCGGTCTCCGCAGGAGCTCCCCACAGGAGGATTTGCTTCGCTTCGAAACCCTGCGCCGCCGATGTCTTTAATCGATGCCGAGCCTTAATCCAGCTTTTCCAGCGTCACTTTATCAAGATACGATTCTATCGACGCACGCCCTTTCACGTTTCTGTCCACGTGGGTAGAGCTCTCAATCGCGCAAGCCATGGCGAAGCGAATCGAATCTTCCGTATCCATCCCTTCGGCATCCGCGATCACCATCCCGGTGACGAGAGCATCCCGCGCTGTAAACAGAAAGGCCTGGGTCTTGTCCCGCGTCATCTTCGCAAGATACGTTCCATGAGAAGTGGCAAAGACATCGCCGTAAACCTGATACGAGACCACGCTCCAGGGGATCCCCATCTCATGCACTTTGTGCGCGGCCTCGACGTAAGCCTCAAGAGAGTCCACCGGCCGGCCGGCCAGATGCTCGATCTGCGTATCGGGAACTTTCGCCATGCGGGGCTGCGTCTCCAGAGCCATCAGAAACGGAGAACCATAGGCGTCAATGTACACCGGCAAGCCCGCTTCCTTGGCCATCAGCGAAAGTTCCTTGTAGGTTTCTTTCGGCATTCCCGCCGGGAGGGAGCCGCCGATAACGACCGCTGACGCTCTGTTGATCATGCGCTTGTAATTCATGAGAAACCTTTTGCGCGCCTCGTCGTCGACCAGAGGGCCTTTTTCGTAAATGCTCGTCCCCTCATCGGGATTTTTCAGGGAAAGATAAACATTCGTACGCGTCTCTCCCTGGATATGCACAAAGTTCGTCGTTACATTTGCCCGGCGCAGCGCGTCGCGAATGTATTCGCCGTTGAAACCGGCCAGGAACCCCATTGCCACGGCACTGTAACCCAATTGCGTCAGCATCAGAGCAACGTTGATGCCTCGCCCCCCCGGCATCCTGAGGGTAGAATTCGCCCGCGACCAGCTGCCTAAAACAATCTCGTCAAGCAGATATTCTTCATCCACCGAAGGGTTCAGCGTTACAGTCACTATCATCGTAATTCCTCCATCTGACAGGCCCAACCAAGAATTTTACACAGACGTTCGATCGACAAGGGGAAACAATATCTCCGGAAAAAAATCGCTTCACGGTAAATCATACCACGTTTTATGGACGCTGAAACAACTTGGCAGTTTTCTTCAACAGGACCAGCCCTTACGAAAAATCAGAGAATGACATCCCCAACCCCCGCGACAGAGAAAATCAAAAGGCGGAACAAATAATACTATTTCTCGATTAAAATGCCGAATACAGAGACGCTGCGGAGGAGATTCACAAAGCGAGCTGCGCAGACCGCACGATGGTCGAGGCAGTCCGATCGGTTGGACTGTCTCGGGGCCCCTCGTAATTCGGTCTTTCGCCCGAGAAAGAGCATGAGACAGACTCTTTTCGTTCACAAAAAAAATCTTCCTCCGAAGAGGAAGATTTTTTTCGTACCGTTTAAATTCTAAATTGCATCAGGCGCTTTGTTTTTCGCTGGAATGCATGGTCCTGATTCCCGCGATGGACATGGCGATCCCCAGAACGATGAGGATAACCGCCAAGCAGGAAAGCAGATAGTTGGGCTGAGCGACCGCGAACCGCTCCTTCACCTCGATGATCAGCGAGAAGACCGTCGTTACAAGCATGAACCAGAAGGGAGCATACACGAAAGTATGCTTCTTTTTGAGGCCAAGCTTGACCCAGGCCGCGATGCTCAGAAGGCTCAGAGCGGCGACCATTTGGTTGGCGGCGCCGAAAATCGGCCAGATCGCCAGCCACGCCGCGATCACCTTGCCGCTCACATCGTGAGTCTTGGTGTAGACCAGGCAAAGAGCGAGGACGATAACGAAAACCGTCGCAGGATACATGCTGACTTTGCCGCCGGTAATCTCCTGGACTTGATAGCGGGCCAGACGAGTCGCCGTATCAAGAGAAGTCAGCAGGAAGCTGTTGATGGCAATGGCGCCCAAACGGGCACCGAACGTGGCGTCAAGTCCCACAAGCGTCGAGAACTTACCGAACCCCAACGAGAAAATCTGCACGGGAGAAAGTCCCTTTGCGCCTTCAAGGCCAAGCACCATCAGCGTACCGATGGAGATGACGGCCACCAGACCTTCGATCAGCATGGCGCCGTAGCCGACAAGAACGGCATCCTTCTCCTTGCGAAGCTGCTTGGACGTCGTGCCGCTGCCGACGAGGCTATGGAAACCGGAAATGGCGCCGCAGGCAACCAGGACGAACATGGCAGGCCACATGGCGCTGGAAGAGAAACCGAAGTAGCGGACGTTGGCAGCCACTACGGAAACGGTCTTGGAATCAAGCGCACTGCCGGCGAACATGCCGTACGCGCCGATGGCCACGGCAAAATACAGGAAGTAAGAGGCAAGGTAATCGCGGGGCTGAAGGAGCATCCACACCGGCAGGATGGAAGCAAAGAAAATATAAACGCCGAGGAACGCGTTCCAGAAGTTGATGTCATGGGCAAAAACGGTGTTGATCAGCCAAGGGGCCGTCTCGGCGTTCACCTTGACGCAGCCGCCGACGATCAAAGCGAGCATGACGATCGTGACAACCCAGAGAGGAACATGCCAGCGATAAATCATGAAGCCGGCGATAATCGCCAATATGATATAAAGAGAGCTGACAAACGCAACGACAGGATCAGCCGCAAACGTGCCGGCGGACATGACCAGGAAGACGGCGACGACAAGGATCAGCGTGAGGATGGTAAAACTCAGGAAAAGGAATTTCCCCGTTTTGCCGATCCATTTTTCAACGACCGCGCCGATCGACTGGCCGTCGTGGCGAAGAGAAGCAACCAGGGCGCCCATGTCGTGAGGTCCGCCGAGGAAGGTCGAACCGATGACGCACCATAAAATCGTAGGCAGCCAGCCAAACTTCATGGCTGCGGCGATGGGCCCCGTGATGGGTCCAGCGCCGGCAATCGAAGCAAAGTGGTGCCCCAGCAAGACGGCCGGATGGGCAGGACAATAGTCGATCCCATCTTCGAACTTGACAGCAGGAGTCTCGTTCGTGTCGGAAAGGCCGTACACATTCGCCATAAAGCGCCCATAAACGATGTAGCCGATGATAAATATGACAGCAGAAATACCAAACATCATTGGGAACAGCATATAAAACACACCTCCATACAATTTTTGCGCCCTTTCGTCTTGGGCGTTTTTCTATCGTGAACCGAGAGGACCTGCTTCCCCACCGGCACTCACCCCATGAGATTCCGTCGCCCCTGTGTTTTATCCCGGTGATTCCCCCTTATGAGCCAAGGCATATTTGTGCGCCGCGTCGATGAGCTGGGTAAGATCGGTCAGTCTTTTCAATGAATCTCCCAGAGGGGTATACTGATAGACCTCGACAAAGCCGTTGAATCCCATTCGGAACGATTTGCTTCTTGAAGTGGTATTCCCTTCTGGGCGGACAAAAATATAGCGTTGAAGCATCAAGCCTTTTTGGTGCCTGGCATTTTTAAACAGACACTCAAGGTCCCCATCCTCATATTTCCAGATAATATAATCATCAGCTTTATACCGCCCCACCTCGCCCAGCAGCCCCGCTTTTATGAAATCGACCCGACGATAAACTCCCGACGCGCTGCCACTTTGCCATGGTACAAAACGCCAGTCGTCCCAATAAATTTTTCCACCCGTTAAGTAGGACATATCGATCATCTCGGGCACTCTCCTGCACGATATGGTATCCATTCGACTGCATACAGCGTATTTTATCCATCTAACTTTTCAAATCTTACCACAAAAGCAAAACGCCGTATACAAGCAACTTTTCTCTTTTGGGGGTTGCAAAAATTGCACAGAGCATTTATAATCTCATACGTTGCAAACAAAAAGGGCGATTAGCTCAGTGGAAGAGCGCTTCCTTCACACGGAAGAGGTCACAGGTTCGAACCCTGTATCGCCCACCATATGGAACCAGCAAATCCGTGAGACGAATCGTCTTGCGGATTTTTTTATTCTCCGAGCCGCTGTTATCGCGGCTTCAGTATAGCATATTAATACATAAAAATCGACATGCCGGACCGCGCAAAAGTTTTAATATTCCGTGCGCCTCATGTGCTGCCCATAAAACGAACGAATTGGGCTCTCTCCTTACTTTATTATACTGGGGCAAGATTCTCCAGATCCGCGCCAACCCCTACAACATCATCGACCGGCACCGAAAAAATCGTGCTTTTCTCCGGAGATTTCTCCGCCAGGGTTCTGCTGACGGCGGACATGATCTTCGCTTTCTCTTCGCGTTGGACCAGTATCGTCAAGATTTCCATCTCATCATACAGCTTCAGCCCAAAAAAACTTTCCGTAGTTTCGTCGCCCACAGCGCGGGCCTTCATCACGGTCCCCCCGCGCGCGCCAGCGTTCCGAGCGGATTTCATGATCGAATCGACGAAACCATCTTCTGTGCTGACAATGATCAATTCATATTTGTTTTCGTTAGTCTTATACATGACGCGCTCCTCGTTTTTTTTCTCACGAACGGCTGACAGGTAACGACGCGGTATTCCCCGGTTCACGGATGAAAGCGGGATGGTAAAAAGGATCCCTCGCCCGGCGTTGCGAAGCTGCATGGCGTCCGAGATCTGGGTGATGAGGGCGGGGATCCAGGAGCGCGGGGTCAAGCTGAACACAACGACTTTTTCCTTTTCGCCGATGCCCAGGATGTCCAAGATCTCGGTGCTCGCCGTTCCCCTCCCCCAGCAGGAAAGCGTCAGGGAAACGTTTTTTCCTTTGAAGAAATTTGTGGCCTGGACCGCTTTGGTTCGGTCAACGATCGTGACCATGAGTTCCATTACGGGCAATTTCTCAGTCATTATAGGCAAGCTCCTCTGGAGTGTACTCGATAATAACGAAGTTGTCGTAGACCTTACTGACCGGCGGCTGTTTGGCAGCGGCCTTCAGACGCATGTTATACAGCACGCCAAGAATCTGGATCGAAATGAGCGGCGTCATCGCCACCATGGCAACGACGCCAAACGCGTCCGTCAGGATGGAACCGCCCGCGCCTTCGCACGCGCCCATGGCCAAAGGCAGAAGAAACGTCGCCGTCATGGGACCGCTGGCAACGCCGCCGGAGTCGAAGGCGATCCCGGTAAAAATAGGGGGAACGAAAAAAGTCAAAACGAGCGCCAGCGCGTAACCCGGAATGATGATCCAGTAAATGGACAGTCCCGTAATCGCGCGCAACATCGCAAACGCAACGGAGCAGGCCACGCCGCAGGCCAAACTGACATGCATGGCTCGTTGCGAGATGGTGCCGCCGGTAATCTCTTCGACCTGCTTGTTCAGAACGTGGACGGCCGGCTCCGCGTCGACCACATAATAACCGATAATCAGTCCGAGGGGCAACAGCAGCCATCTGTACTCGGACATGGCCAGCGACTTGCCGATGAAGTGTCCGGCCGGCATGAAGCCGACGTTGACGCCGGTAAGGAAAAGCACGAGCCCGATAAACGTATAGGCGACCCCCACGACGATGCGGATCAGAGAGCCACGGCGAAAAAGGGCAAAGATCCCTTGAAAAACGACAAAAAAAGCGACAACGGGCGTCAAGGCGAGCGAGACCTCTTTCAAATAAGCGGGAATTCTCACAAAGAAGCTTTCGGCAATGTCGATCGAAGTCATCTTGTCCATCGGCACAATCGTTTGGGATGCCGCCGTTGTCTGGGGATCATAGATCATCCCCAGGAGCATCACCGTCAAGATGGGGCCGACGCTGCAGAGAGACACGAGACCGAAGCTGTCCTCCTGAGACGATTCATCGTGGCGCATCGACGCCATGCCGACGCCGAGAGAGATGATAAACGGGACGGTGATCGGTCCCGTCGTGACGCCGCCGGCGTCAAAAGCGACGGGGATAAACGACTGCGGCGTAAAGTACGCGAGAAGGAAAACCACCCCATACAGAAACAACAAAACGTGAGCGAGATCGATCTTCAACAGAGGGCGAAGCATCGCGATGACAAGAAAAACGCCGACACCGCCGGCAACCGTGATGATCAGCGTAAAATCCGAAACCGCCGGCACCTGCCCGGCCAATACCTGCAGATCCGGCTCGGCGATCGTCGTGATCAGACCGAGCAAAAAACAGACGGGCACGGCAAAGGAGAGTTTGCGCAGCAGAGTGATCTGCTTTCCGACGCCCTCCCCCATCGGCATCATGGCCATGTCCGCGCCGAGAGAAAAAAATCCCATCCCCACGATCAAAAGCACCGCGCCGACAAGAAAAAGCATCAGTATCTCCGCAGGCATGGGGACGATCAATGCGCTCAGAGCGACGACCAAGAGAGAAATAGGCGTAACCGACTTGAGCGCCTCGCCGACCTTCCCCTTCAACTTATTCAATGCCTTCAGCCTCCCTGAAACGCTACCGCACACGGCAGCTTTGTATTTTTGACAAAAGTGTTCCTTTTAAAAACTCGAACCTTGTGGCGTTCCGAGAGAGCCGCAAAGCGACACACACAGTATAACAAAAAAACCTCGCCGCAAGCGAGGTTTCTCGAGAAATTCAATCAACTGACAGTCAAATGGTGGGCCCACCAGGGTTCGAACCTGGAACCTCCCGGTTATGAGCCGGCAGCTCTACCCTTGAGCTATGGGCCCTCTTCAGATCATGCAGCCAGACGACGAACGTTATTCAACCGCAATACACGAAACCGGACAGCTTTTCACAGCCTGTTCCACCGCTGCATTGCCTTCCTGGCGAATGACTTTCGCCACGCCGCGCTCCTCGTCGAGAGAAAAAACGTCCGGCGCGATTTGCACGCAGACGCCGCAGCCAATGCACTTCTCCGTATCTAGGGTCACAAACATGAGCCAGTCCCCTTCCCACGACGCACAATTATAACCAGCGCCACGACATGAGTCAACCCATCATCCACCCGGAGTTCAGAAGAGCGAAACGCGCTCTTCGCCATGCAAAGAGAGCCTCAGCAAAGCTTTATATTCGCCGACGGCTTTTTCCTCCGGCTCGTCCACGGCGATAAACACGCCCATACCGACCAATTCCGCGCGAAATTCATGCACGACCTGAACCATTCCGGCAGCAGTGCTGCCGCCGTGCATGAAGTCGTCGATCAGAAGCACTTTGTCGCCGGGCGAAAGGACTTTCGTCCCCATATACATTGAGCGGACTTCGCCGCTCTGCGTCGGATAATGCACGCAGACGGCCGGCCCATCGCTGGCGCGGTTTCGAAAGCGGCACACCGCCAGAGGCACGCCCAAAGCCCTGGCCGTCGCCAGTCCAAGGGGGATCCCTTTCACCTCCGAGGTCATGATCAGAGAGGGATGAAGATCTTTGAAATCCGAAGCGAAAGCCAATCCCAAGACATCCGTATAAACCGGATTGAAGAGGATGTCCGCATAATAGATCAGCCCTCCCGGCAGCAAACGACTGGGAGCGGAAAGGATTTTCGCGACGTTCTTCAAAAACTCTTCGCGGCGTTCCGAGGACAACGCGGGGACGAGAAAAGCCCCGCCGGTACGGCCGCGATCTACGACCAGACGGCCGTACCCTTCCCGCGTCAGGGCGTCGTTCACCATGGACACGTCGTCGCTGATCACCGTCTTCGAAACTCCGAACTCATTGGCCAGACCGGTCAGTGAAATCTGACATGACGGGGAAGAAAGAAATTTGGAAGTTATACGAATAAGCCGTTCCGTACGCTGACCTTTCATGTCGTGTCACACCTTTTCTTTTTCGATCGATTCAAAAAACAAGCACGTCCTCCACCCAGGGCAACGCGGTGCTGAAACCGCGAAAGTCGTTCTTATTCCACAAGGCAAAGGCAGAGCTGCCGCTGCCGCTGATTCCCCAGGCGATGGCCCCGCTCCGATAAAAATCGGCAAAAAGCGCTCGATATTCGCCGCGTTCCCTTAAAAGCAGATCGGAAAAATCGTTCGGCAGCAGGCCGCAGAACTCTCCGCGCACAAGCCGGTCAAAAACTTGACGCGCTTCCGAGCACGCCCGCTCGCTCGTGCTTTTCCATCCGTCATGAAAATATTCGTCCAGTCTGGCAAACATATCGGCCGTCACACAACGCCACGTCGGTATGGCGACGACGACTCGCCATTGGGCTGGGGAGGCCTGCAGCGGCGAGAGTTTTTCCCCCGCCCCCCGCGCAAGCGCCGCAGAAACCCGGCTGAGCAGAAACGGAACGTCGGCGCCGATCTCCGCAGCGAATCGTCCCACGGGATACCCCGCCGACGCCAGATAATCCAAAAGCGCGGCGGCGTCGCCGCTGCCGCCGCCCAGCCCCGTTCCCGGCGGCACTCTTTTCTCGAGGCACATGTCCAGCGGCGGTACGGCGATGCCCGCAGCACGGATCCTGTCCAGCGCTTTCAAAAGAATATTGCGTCCCTGGATGCCTGACTTTGTCCGGCTAAAAATTACCCTTACATTATCCTCTACATCCTCATTAATTGTCAAGCAATCAACCGGCCCGATTTTGAAAAAGACGGAGCACAGGTCATGATAACCGGATTGCAGCCTGCCCACAACTCGCAAAGACAGATTTATCTTGGCCCAGCAGTTCCGAAATTCCACCTCGATCAGCCTCCTGCACGCTGCGACAAAAAAAGAGGCCGGAGCCTCTTTTTGAAATAATCAACGCCTCTTCATTCCGGAGAAGACTCTGCTTTTTAGTCTTTTTTCAAGAGAATTCTCTTTTCGCCGACACGCCGCGTGATCCCTCTTCCGTCCATGTACTCAAGGACAGGCAGGACGAACTTGCGGCTGCTGCCCGTCAAATCCCGCACTTGCGCCAGCGTGAACCCTCCCTCGATCCGGCTCAGCCGGGCCAGAAGCGGATTGAGAATCTCGACCGCGAGGACAAACGTCCCTTCAAGAACGACGACTTCATTGTTCTTTTTCAGCTGATCCAGCAGTTTTCTAAAATCTCCGGCCGTCATGTTCAGGTTTTTCGGCAAAGCCTCGATTTCCGGCAGCTGAAAACCGCACCTGGAACAATGATCCAGCAGTTTTTTCCGCGCCTCGCTGTACGCAGAGTCGTCGACGGCTGCAAACTTCGGCAGCGCCAGCACGTCTCCGTCAACTCTGAACCGGCTCTGCTCGACGGCCTTTTCCAGGATCAGGCGGCCGATTTTCCGTTCCGACTCAGAGAAGACCTGATTGATCAGCGATTCCGGCGCGATCCCGCGCTGGTGCGGATAAGCGGCATGGAACGCCTTCGCTGCGGCACGAAGTTTTTCCACGGCGTTCCGATAGCTTTCCGCCGAAAAGATCATGCCGTCGCCGACGTGGAGACGCACCAATTTGCCGCCGCTTTCCAGCTTCTCGAGGACCGCGGCAAGGTCCTGACGGCGCTCTTGCGCCTGCACCATGAGTTCGCTCATGGAAAGGCTCCCCTCGAAGTTCACGATCGCGCCGACCCGTTCCTCGCGGGTCAACGTCCCGCTGAGCGCGACCAGACGGTCGCGTTCCGATTCGCGGCGTTTCCTGCCCGAGGGGCGGCTCGCATAGGGGACGAGCACTTCTCCGCCGCCGATCGTCCGCAGCGGGCTGTAAAAGCGGATCACAAAGCGCTGCCCCAGCGAAGCGACCACCGGCTCTTCCAGAACCAGCTGAACGGGGGCGGTCTGACCGGGACGGAGATTTTTTTCGTCGAGCAGGGAAACTCTGGCCAGGACGTCGGACGTGCCGATGTGAAGCCGGACGCGCTGCCAATGTTCCAGAGGTTCGGGAACGAAGCCGAGCAGTTTGAGCATCACGTCAAGACACGATGTCGCTTTGTAGACGCCGTCCGCGCAGACGACGTCGCCGTGCCGGATCTCATTCAGATCGAGATCGTTCAGGCACATGGCGACGCGCTGTCCGGCATAGGCGGACTCGACGGTTTTCCCGTGGACCTGCACCGAGCGCACGCGCGATCTCCGCCCGGAAGGATAGACTTCGATCTCCTCGCCGGGAGCAATGCTCCCTTTGTAGGCCGTACCGGTGACGACCGTGCCGAATCCCGCCACGGGAAACGCTCGGTCGATCGGCATGAAGTAAGCGCCGCTGCGCTCCCGCGGCTTTACCTGATCCACCAGACGCTCCAGCGCGCGCCGTAATTCGTCGATGCCGGCGCCGGTCACCGAAGAGACGCTCACGACCGGGCAGCCCTCGAGGAACGTGCCGGCCGTCAGAGTGCGGACGTCCTCTTCGACGAGTGCGAGCATCTCTTCGTCGACCAGATCCTTTTTCGTGATGGCGACGATGCCGTGCTGAACGCCAAGCAGGCACAGGATGTCCAGATGTTCCCGCGTCTGCGGCATCACGCCTTCGTCCGCAGCGACGACCAGCATGACCGCGTCGACGCCGGAAGCTCCCGACACCATCTGCCGGATGAAACGGTCATGACCGGGAACGTCGATCAGGCTGATCACGCGCTCGCTGGGCAGGACCAGCGGCGCGAATCCCAGTTCGATCGTGATGCCGCGTTTTTTCTCTTCGCCCAAACGATCGCAGTCGATTCCCGTCAGAGCTTTGACCAACTGCGTTTTGCCATGGTCGATGTGCCCCGCGGTTCCGACCACGAGCGAAATTTCGCACCGGCTCATCGTTCCGTCACCAGAGCTTCTCTCAGCGAATTCATCAAGACGCTCTCGTTCTCGGCCGGGAGCGTGCGCATATGGAGCAAAAGCTCATTGCTGCGCGCTCCGGCGACGACGGGCAGAGTACAGCGGCGCAGGCGTTCCTGCAGAATGCCGGCGTTTAAATTCTCGTTGGCCGGAAGCAGCGAAACCGCCCAGCCCGGCAGCGGACGTTCCGGATAAGCGCCGCCGCCGACCGCGTCTTCGACCGGCACGACTTTCGTCTGCAGACAGAAATCGGCCAGTTCGGCATCGATCCTTTTTTTCAACCGGACGGCGCGGGCTTTCAGTTCGTCCGCGGGAACGGCGATCATGCCGAGCGAAGGAATCTTTTTCCAATCGCCGCGAAGATAGAGGCGAAGCGTCGCTTCCATGGCCGCCAGCGTCATTTTGTCGCAGCGCAGAGCGCGCAGCAGCGGGTATTTGCGGATCCGGTCGACGATCTCTTTCTTGCCGACGATGGCGCCAATCTGCGGACCGCCGAGAAGCTTGTCGCCCGAAAAAGTGACGACATCGACGCCGGCTTTCAGACACTCGTTCACGGTCGGCTCGCCCTCGAGCCCCAGCGTCTGAGCGTCCACAAGAATGCCGCTTCCCAGATCCTCCACCATCATCAGTCCCTTAGCGTGGGCCAGTTCGGCCAGATCCTCCCGAAGCGGCAGGGACACGTACCCCGTGATGCGGAAATTCGACGGATGGACTTTGAGCAGCATCGCCGTCTCTTCGCCGATCGCGTTTTCGTAATCCTTCAGATGAGTGCGGTTCGTGCAGCCGACCTCCACCAGGCGGGTCCCGGCGAAACTCATGATGTCGGGGATGCGGAACGAGCCGCCGATCTCCACCAGCTCCCCGCGGGACACGACCGCTTCCTTTTTGCCGGCCAGCGCGGCGAGCACCAGCAGCACCGCGCCCGCGTTGTTGTTCACGACGAGCGCGGCTTCGGCTCCCGTCAGCTGGCAAAGGAGCCATTCCACGTGGAAATTTCTCTGCCCGCGCGCGCCGCTTTCGAGATTGTACTCGAGCGTGCTGTACCCGCAGGCGGCGGCGCGCGCCGCCTCGGCCGCTTCGGCGGAAAGGCAGGAGCGTCCGAGATTCGTGTGCACCACGACGCCGGTGCAATTCAGCACGGGACGCAAACTGGGACGCAGCCGGCGTTTCAACTCCTGACGCAGTTCCGCAAAAAAAACGTCGTCGTCAAAATTCAGCACCTCTCTGTCGAGGATCATGTCGCGCCAGCGTTCCAGAGCGTCGCGGCACAGACGCTTGAGACTGTCGCGGTCGATAATGCCGCCGAATTCGCCCAAGCGGCCGTCGGTGAGGATTTTTTCCATGGAAGGGAGTGAACGCATCAACTCCTGGACGGACTCGACCTTACGCTGCTTCTTAACCAATATGAACACGCTCCCACAGTAAATTTCGAGTAGCATTTTCAACCTTGAATGCTATAATCATTATTGTTGTCATTTATTATCTCACGAATATCGGAATTGGAGGAAAAAAGATGATTCAAATCGATGCCAGAGGCAAAGCCTGCCCCGAACCCGTGATCATGACCAAGAACGCCGTCGCCGACAATCCTGACGCCGTCGCCGTGCGCGTGGACAACGTCCCGGCCACGCAGAACGTCTCGCGCTTCTTCGAAAGCAGGGGCTACAAAGCCGTTGTCAGCGGAGAAGGCACAGATTTCACCGTGACCGGCACCCGCGACGGTTCGCTGCCGGCCCCCGCAGCCTGCGGCGGCGATCTCGTGCCGTCGGCCAAGCTGAAGAACGCCGTTTTCATCGCTCACAGCAGGATCGGCGGCGACGATCCGGAGCTTGGCGAAGTGCTGATGAAAGCCTTCCTCGGCACGCTGGTGCAGTACGACGAAAACGAACGCCCGTCAGTCATCGCCCTGATGAACGAGGGCGTCACGCTTGCGGAGCGGGGCACGTCCAGCGCCGAAACGCTTCGCGATTATGTGGCGCGGGGCGGCACGGTGCTTGTCTGCGGGACCTGCCTGAAGCACTTCGGCCTGATGGAAAAAGTCGGAGTCGGGATCGTCTCCAACATGTTCGAGATCGTTTCCACTTTGCTTGCCTGCAATACTCTTTCTCTATAAATTCCCAACTGCAAATCTAGGGCTTGTTTAAAAAACGTCAAAGTTGCCTAAATCGATCCAATCGCTTAAACTTTTCTCATGGAAGAGAGAAGATATGAACTGACCTCCAGCGAGTGGAATCGAACCAAGAGAATGCTGCCGCCCGAACACCCGAAATCAGGTCAACGTGGACGCCCGGCAAAATACGATAACCGCAGGATCA
>NZ_RAWT01000029.1:0-32469 GCF_003612005.1 Pyramidobacter sp. CG50-2 | reverse complement strand
GGGAGCAACGTCATCGGCGATAAGGCTTACGGTTCGCAAGCCATCAGAGAGTACATTACTTCTCGGGAGGGAAGTTACACTATCCCGCCGAAGAGCGATAATCCCGAACCGTGGTTTATAGATGAGCATGTTTACAAGGAACGACACTTGGTTGAATGTTTCTTTCAGAAAATCAAATGGTTCCGTAGAATTTTCACCCGCTATGACAAACTTGACGCTTCGTTTTTCGCTTTTGTTCTTGTTGCTGCCAGTGTTATTTTATTGAAATAATACAAGCTGAAATGTTTTTTTAAACAAGCCCTAAATGCAAGCTTCTTTTAATTCAGATTTAATGCAACGGGGTACCGGATGTTGCGTTGCATTTACCTTGAAGAATTTCAGCTCAATTCTTTTCGGGCATCGTGCAGTTTTATTCTTGATTTTGGCTTCTTGTGATGCTATTCTATTGTTTAGTTTCATAGTTCGTCATTATTTTCAGAAAGGGGATTTTCTATGATGGAAACTGCACAGAAGCGCTGGTATGAAAAACTGCCCCATCCTTATATCCTGCTGTTCCTGATCGTCGTCGCGGTAGCGATCCTGACGTATTTCCTGCCGCCGGGAGTGTACGACCGCGTCGTCGTGAACGGACGCAAAGTCGTCGATCCCACCACGTATCACGCGGTCGATCCCACGCCGGTGACGCTGATGCAGTTCCTCACGGCCATTCCTCGCGGCATCGTCAACGCCGGCATCGTCGTGGTCATCACGTTCATCTCCGGAGCGATGTTCAACGTGCTGCAGAGCACGGGCGCCATCGAGCACGGCGTCGGCTACGCGGTGAAGCGGATCGGCGTCGGCAACTACAGGAAGCTGATCTGGATCGTCATGTTGATCTTCGGCTTCCTCGGCGCGACCGTCGGCTTCGAGAACAACATCGCCGTCACGCCCATCGCCGTGTTCGTGGCGCTGGCGCTCGGCGGCGACGTGATGGTCGGCGCGGGCATGGCCATCGCCGGCATCGGCATCGGCTTCGCCACGTCGCCGATCAATCCCTACACGGTCGGCACGGCTCACGCCATCGCCCAGCTGCCTATCTATTCGGGCATCGCCTTCCGCTCGCTCTACTGCCTGTGCGCCATCATCCTCACGGGCTTCCACGTCACCAGTTACATGGACAGGATCCGACGCGATCCTTCCAAGAGCCTTGTTCCCGACGCGGACACTTCGGGACTGACGCTGACCAAGCCGATCGAGGAATACGAGCTGACCGCCCGCGACAAGGCCGTGCTCTCGGTGTTCGTGGCCGGCATGGCCTTCACGATCTTCGGCGTGCTCAGATGGAAATGGTACCTGAACGAGATGGCGGGGCTGTTCCTGCTCATCGGCATCGTCGGCGCGTTTGCCGGCGGCATCCGTCCCAACCGGATGGTGGAGCTGATGATCGAGGGGGCCAAGTCGGTCGCCGGCGGCGCGCTGGCCATCGGTGTGGCTCTGGCCATTCAGGTCGTCATGAAGGACGGCAACATCACCGACGCCGTCATCCACGGGCTGGTCGCGCCGCTGCAGGGGCTTGGCATTTACGCCTCCGCCGTGCTGATGTCGGTCGCCCACTGCCTGATCAACTTCCTGATCCCCTCCGGCTCCGGCCAGGCATTGGCGACGATGCCGGTGATGATCCCGCTCTCCGACCTCGTCGGCATGACGCGCCAGGTCTCCGTGATGGCGTTCCAGATCGGCGACGGCGTCACCAACCTGTGCTATCCCACGGTCGGCGGCATGCTGGCCATGCTGGCTCTGACCCGCGTGCCCTTCGACCGCTGGTTCCGTTTCGTGTTCCCGCTGGTCGTCAAGGTGGTGCTGCTCGGCTGGGTCTTCATGTGCGTGGGAATCGCCATCGGCTGGAATTGAACCATGAAAACGCCTGACTTCAAAACCCGCGCCGAAGAACTTGAAAGTGCCGTCGTCGCCTGGCGGCGGCATCTTCATGCTTTTCCCGAGCTCTCCTTCGACGAAGTGAAGACCAGCGATTACATCGCCGCGGCGCTGTCGGAGATGGGCTGCGAGAACGTCGCCGTCGGCACGCGCGGACGGCCCACCGGCGTGATCGCCGACATTGCGGGCGCGCTTCCCGGGCGGCGGGTTGCCCTGCGCGCCGACATCGACGCGCTGCCGGTCGCGGAGGAGACGGGGCTGCCGTTTTCCTCGCAGCGCCCCGGCGTCATGCACGCCTGCGGGCACGACGGCCACATGGCCATGCTGCTGGGGGCGGCGCGGATGCTCTGCGAAGCGAGGACCCAGCTGCGCGGCTCGGTGCGGCTGATCTTCCAGCCCTCGGAAGAATCGGCCGATTTCGTGCAGGGTGCGCGGGCCGTAGTGGAAGACGGGCGCGCGCTCGATGGCGTGGACGCGATCTTCGGCGCGCACCTGTGGAGCCCGCTGCCGTCGGGCGTGCTGGGCTGGCGCGCCGGGCCGATGATGGCCTGTTCCGACTCGTGGACGGTGAAGCTGCGCGGACAGGGCGGGCACGGCGCCTCGCCCCATCAGACGCACGACCCGACCGTGGCGGCGGCGCAGCTGATCTGCGCGCTGCAAACGTTCGTCAGCCGCGAGCTCGACCCGCAAAAGAGCGCCGTGCTCTCCACCGGCGTCATGAAAGCCGGCGGCGCGTTCAACGTCATCCCTTCGGAAGCGGAGCTGACCGGCACGGCCCGTTCTTTCGAGCCGCAGATCAGCCGCGACTGCGAGGCGTTCATCCGCCGCATGGCCGAGAACATCGGCGCGGCCTTCCGCTGCACGGCCGAGCTGGATTACCGCCGCAACCTGCCGCCCACCGTCAACGACGCGGAAATGGCGCGGCTGGGAGCGGAGACCGGCCGCGGGATCTTCGGCGCCGACATGGTGCGCGAAGTGCCGCCGACCATGGGCGGCGAGGATTTCAGTTTCTACCTCGAAAAAATCCCCGGCGCGTTCTTCTTCATCGGCTGCGGCGACGCCGCCAAGGGAACCGACTGGCCGCACCATCACTGCAAGTTCACCATCGACGAATCTCAGCTTTGCAAAGGCGCGGCCTTCGAAGCCGCCTGCGCCTGGGCGTTCCTCAATCAATAGCGCGCATCGCGCACAAAGTCCCCGCTTCCGTTTGGAAGCGGGGACTTTGTGCGTCAATCCTTTTTCATTTCGTTCAGGAACGTCGCGCCGAGGATCAGGGCGCCGCCGGCGAGCTGCAGCGGCGTCATCGACTCGCCGAGGAGCAGCCAGCTCATGAGGACCGCCGAGAGCGGGTCGATATAGCTCAGCGCCGCCGTGGTCTGGGCGGGCAGGCGGCGCAGCGCCGTGAAGTACATCAGATAGGCCAGCCCGGTGTGGATCAGGCACAGCGCCGCCAAGCAGGACCAGCCCGCGCCGTCCAGGCTGGCCAGCGGGGGGCCCCCTTCGACGAGCACGTAGGGGGCGAGAAAAGCCGCCGCGAGCAGCAGCTCGGCGGCGGTGGACTCGTACGGCGTGACGCCGCGCAGGAACTTGTTGGCCATGACCGCGCAGGCGTAGAAGACAGCCGCGCCGACGCCGCAGGCGACGCCGAGCAGGTCGTTTCTCCCCGCGCCGCCGCTGCCGCCCGCGACGCAGGCTAGGCCGCACAGCGAGACGAAGACGCAGACGACCGTACGCTTTTCCAGCTTTTCGCGCAACAGCCACGGCGCAAGACAGAGCATGAACACGGGGGCCAGATAATAACAGACCGTGCCCGTGGCGATCGACGTCCAGCGGAAAGCCTCGAAGAACAAAATCAAGTTCATACCTATAAAAGCTCCGGCTGTGAACAAATATCGGGCGTTGGCACGGATCCTCTTCCACGAGAGTCCATTGCCCACCGTCACGGCCGCGGCGAGCAGGCAAAGGCCGCCGACGGCGGCGCGCCACAGCGAGAGCTGCGCCGATGAAAGCGGAACGCGGCGCGCGAACAGGCCGATCGAGCCGAAGATCAGCATCGCCCCGGCCATGAGCCATTTCATCGAGTTCATCGGAAACACTTCCTTTGGGCAGGATCGCGGAGACAGAAAAAGGCTGTTCCATTATATCAAGCGCACAAGCCGGCCGCACATGTTCCAAAACACGCCGCGAGTCCGCCGTTTTGGACGGAACTGGCGACGCTCTTGAAGTACGTACAGACAAAAGCGCCGCAGGAGATACCGCGGTAGAGCGTCGCATAGCTGATGGAGATCGGGTTTTTCTCTTCTTTCGGGCGGGCAGCGATCTGTTCGGGAGACCACTGCCCGAAGCAGAAAAGTTCCCGTACCCGCTTCAAAGTCTCCCCGTCGTCGAGCTTTCGCCGGGGACAGCAACCTTTCTGCGGGAACGATATGCTCCCTGTGCCGCAAACGAAGAGTAACATCCGGGAAAAGAGTCCCTCTTCAGCTCTCTGGAGATCGTCGATTTATGACGTCCAGGACGGCGTGCGATTTCGGAGATTCCTTCGCCGTTATTGTGAAGCGACATGAGCTTTTCGCGATCGAATGGCGTAAGATGAATATAGGATCTCATAGTTCTCCTCGTAATATGGTTGTTGGCGTAAACATCATTTTACCGGAAACTATGAGCCCTTGCTTATTTTCTTCTCATGGTGCTCTTAGATTGTATATCTAGGCGTGGAACATTTTCCGCGGTTCATTGCAGGAACTGCTCTCTCATTACATGTTGTTTTTTATATTTGAGAAAAAACTCCGAAAAACGCCGCGCGGGTCACTTCCGGCACAGGCAGAACGGGTGCCCGGCCGGGTCGATCATGGTCACGAACCGTTCGCCGCCGAACTGCGCCGCGGCTTTGACCGCGTCCAGCGCTTCGGCTCTTTTCACCGCCTCCGGCAGATCCTCCACCTGAAAGTCGAAGTGCATCTGCTTCTGCTGCTTTCCCTTTTCCTCCGGCCACACGGACGGCGCGTAATCCTCTTCCTCGATGAACAGGAAGACGACGACGCCCGAGCTCCTGACCGCCGGGCGCTCGAACAGCGCGCACTTTTCCCAGCCCAGCAGCTCGGCGTAAAAATTTTGCAGTTCCGTTTCGTCGCCGCAGTCGACCATCACGTTGCCGAGAATCGTTTCCATGATATTGGGCTCCTTCCATTGTCCTCGGTTTTCAGCGGCGGCGGGCGAACAGCGCGTAGCCCGACAGGGAAAGGATGATCACCATCCCGTGGACAAACCGCGTCCAGAGGCCCGTCAGCCCGGCGCTGACGATGCCGGCTTCAATGATGCCGATGACGACGGAGCCAATGAACGAGCCGTAGACCGTTCCCTGTCCGCCGTAGGCCGACGTGCCGCCCACGAAGACGGCCGCAAACACCAGCAGCATATAGCCGTCACCCTGCGTCGGCCACCAGTTGTTCAGTTCCAGCGTCGCCAGCATCCCGGCGAAAGCCGCCAGAAAACCCATCAGCACGAACGCGCCGACGCGCACGCGCGGCACGCGGATACCCATCATCTCCGCCGTCTTGCGGTTGTCGCCGATGAACAACAGCGCCTCGCCGAACGGGCGGCGGTTCAGCAGCAGCCCCAGACAGACGGCCGCCCCCACCGCCCAGAGCGCCTGAGCGGGAACTCCCCACGCGCCCAGACGGCCCGCGAAAACTTGATGCAGCGCCGTACCGCGCACTTGCGCCAGCGGGATCGCCACGCCGTCGGAAAGCAGCAGTGCCAGACCGCGCCACAAAAACTGCGCGCCGATCGTAGCGATGATCGACGGCACGCCCACGACGACGACCAGCAGACCGTTGAGCCAGCCCATCAGAGCGCCCGCCGCCAGCGCAGCGACGAACGCCGCCCACGGATCGATCCCCGCCTTCGCGTAGGCCCAGGCGAAGACGAAGGCCGCGGCCGCCGACACAGACGGAAAACTCATGTCCATCTCGCCCGCCACGATCAGCAGCGTCATGCCCAGCGTTAGAACCGTCGTCACGGGAATGGTGGACATAAAGGAACGATACAGCCGCGCGCTGCCAAACGAAACCGGGCTGGCGAGAGCGAACGCGCCCCACAGCACCAGCAAAAGCAGCGTCACCAGCATCTGGCGGCGGTAATTACGCCAGTTCATCGCCTTCGCCTCCCGTCATCAGACGGCGCATCAGCCCGTCCAGCGATACTGCGGATTTATCCAGCACGACGGCGATTCGCCCGCGCTCCAGCACCGCGAAGCGGTCGGCGGCACGGTAAACGTGCGGCAGCTCGTGGCTGATGAAGATGCAGCTTTTGCCCGCGGCGCGGATGCGCGCCACGAACTGGAGCACCTTCTCCACCTCCGAGACGGCCAGCGCCGTGGTCGGCTCGTCGAGAACGATGATCGAAGCGTCGAAGTACATGGCCCGCGCGATGGCCAGCCCCTGCCGCTCGCCGCCGGAAAGCGTAAGGACGCTGGCGTCGGCGTGCAGCCCCGCGCCCTTCAGGCCAAGAACGTCCGACAGCAGCTTCATCGTCTCCGCCTTCTCGCGCCGCGCGTCGATGAAGCCCAGCCGATTCTTCAGCGGCCGTCCCGCGAAGACGTTGCGCCACAGCGGCTGACGCTCCCCCAGCGACCGTTCCTGATAGACTGTCTCGATCCCCATCGCCCGTGCCTGCGACACCGAATACGCGCGGAAATCGACCGGCCGCCCGTCCACGATCATCTCGCCGCGGTCCGGACGATGGACTCCGGCCAGAATTTTGATCAACGTCGATTTGCCCGCGCCGTTGTCGCCCAGCAGCGCCAAAATCTCGCCCTTTTTCAGCTCCAGATCGACGCCGCGCAGCGCCGACACCGCGCCGAAGGACTTCCACAGCCCGCGCAGCTCCACCGCGTATGATGACGCCATTCCACCGCCTCCGATTCGAAAAAAATTTTCCCCGTCATAAACAAAAAGCGGGGAGAAAAACTCTCCCCGCCGCGAAAAAGCCGCTTTATCGGATGCCGGCGTTCGCCAGCGGCGCGACCGCCGCGATGTTGTCCTGCGAGACGTAGCCGCCGCCCGTGTCCACGTTCAGACCGCCGAACTTGTACTTGGCCGTGTTGACGATCTGCAGCACCGACAGGTAACCCATCAGATAGGGCTGCGCTTCGGAAGTCAGACTCACGTAGCCGCGCTCGATGCCGCTGACCGTCGCCGGAGTGAGGCTGAATCCCGTGGCGTAGATCTCGCCCGGCTTGACGCCCGCCGCCTGCAGGAAGTTGCCCAGCTGTCCCGTCAGTCCGCCGTGATCGACGACGATCGCCCTGCAGTCGGGATGCGAAGCCAGATAGCCCGCCAGTACCGGCGCGCCGAGGGCCGCGTCCTTGTTGATCTCGTCGGAGATTTCGAGGTAGTCCACGGTCAGCCCGGCTTTTTCGAACTCTTCCAGCAACGCGCGAGCGCGGCGGCCGCGGCCTTCGAGACGCTTCAGCCCCCACACGAAGACGCGATCGCCCTGCTTGGCGCCGCCGCGGCGCAGGATCTCGCGCGCCATCTCGGCGCCCTGACGCCAGTTGTCCGTGCCGATGTAGCCGAAGCCACGCGCCTGATACTTGCCCTGCAGACGCGGCAGCGCCGTGTCCACGCAGGTAACGATCATGCCCTTGGCGAACGCCTCGTCGATCAGCGGCTCGTAGGCATCGTCGCCGGGATGTCCCATCACCACGAATCCGGTGGGATTGGCAGCCAGGCCGGTCTTGAAGTTTTCGAGCATCTTTTCCGGGTTCCAGTCCGAATAGACGATCTTGAGCTCGACGCCCAGATCGACGGCCGCCTGCTTGGCGCCGTTGACCACAGTCGTCGCGTACGGCTCGCCGACCGAGCCGCCCGCGTCGAACCACACCGTCATGCCCTTGCCGCTCTGCGCCATCTCCGCCGCGCCGGCCGCACCGGCCAGCACCGCGGCGGCGGCAGCCGCCAGAAACAGTTTTTTCATCCAAAAACAAGCTCCTTTCGTTGATGCAGAATCTTATGATTCCTTATATTTATATACTTTATGAGTCTACATTGGGAGCAAACTTCTGTCAACAGCCCTCTTGGGACACGCTCTCCCCGATCCCGCAGCGCGGATTCTTTTTTCGCGCGAGGATCGGGGAGAGCGTGTTGTTTCGAAAGCGTCCGCCGATTTACGGCTTGAGGCGGTAGATGGTTCTGGGGAAGGGGATGACTTCGCGGATGTGGGGCAGGCCGCAGATCCAGGTGATGGTGCGTTCGAGGCCGATGCCGAAGCCGCTGTGGGGCACGGAGCCGAACTTGCGCAGGTCGAGGTACCAGTCGTAGGCGGCGGGGTCCATCTTCAGCTCTTTCATGCGGGCGACGAGTGTGTCGTAATCGTCTTCGCGCTGCGAACCGCCGATGATCTCGCCGTAGCCTTCGGGCGCGAGCAGGTCGGAGCAGACCACGGTCTCGCCGTTGTCTTCGGGGTTGGCTTTCATGTAAAACGCCTTGGCGTCTCTGGGGTAGTTCTCGACGAAGACGGGGCGGTCGTACTGCCGGGTGAGGACGGTCTCGTCGTCGGCGCCGAGGTCGTCGCCGAATTCGATGTCGCTGTCCAGTTCGTTGAGTTTCTTGACGGCGTCGCGGTAGTCGAGGTGGTAGAACGGGCCGGCGACGACTTTTTCAAGCGGCTCGACGTCGCGTTCGAGCGCGGCCAGCTCTTTTTCGCAATGGGCGAGCACGTTCTTCACCGTGTCGACGACCAGGTCTTCCTGAAGCTGCATGTTCATCTTGTTGTCGTAGAACGCCATTTCCGGCTCGAGCATCCAGAACTCGGTGAGGTGGCGGCGCGTCTTCGACTTTTCGGCGCGGAAGGTGGGTCCGAAGCAGTAGACTTTGCCGAAGGCCATGGCCGCCGCTTCGGCGTAGAGCTGGCCGGTCTGGGCCAGATAGGCTTTCTGGTCGAAGTAGTCGAGCTCGAACAGGCCGTCGGATCCTTCGCCGATGGAGCCGGTGAGGATGGGGCTGTCCATGAGCATGAAGCCGCGGTCGTGGAAGAAGCAGCGCCAGCTCCAGATGATCTCGTTGCGGATCTTCATCAGCGCGTTCTGACGGCTGGAGCGCAGCCAGAGATGGCGCTGATCGAGCAGGAAGTCGATGCCGTGGTCCTTCTTGCCGATGGGGTACTCTTCGCTCGGGTTCTGAAGGATTTTCAGATCCGTCACGGTCAGCTCCACGCCGGAAGGGGCGCGGCTGTCGGCGCGGACGACGCCGGCGACTTCGAGGCTGGCCTCGAGCCAGAGCCCCTTGGCGGCGTCGAACTGTCCGTCGGGGACTTCGCCTTTGACCACCACGCCCTGAACGGTTCCCGAGCCGTCGCGGAGCTGGAGGAAGTGGATCTTTCCCGAACTGCGTTTGTTGTACATCCAGCCTTTCACGCAGACGCTCTCGCCCACGTGCTCTTTCAGATCTTTGACGTATACCCATGGTGCTGCCATTGCCATCAGCCTCCTACGCTGAATATTTTCATTCGCCGTCTATTATCCCACGAAAGGGCGAAAAGATTTCAAAAAAATCGCTCCACTTTATCTTGTATATGATACACTATTGCCTGGCATTTGAGACGCGGTCGGGACATTTTTTCAGGGGGAAAATTTGTCTCTTTTTTTCTTTTTTGCACGCCGAGGGACAAGCGCTGCGGCCCAAAGACGATTTTACGACGTTTGCCGCTTGCGCTCGAAACGCCGTTTTTATGCAGCGGAGTTCTTCCCGTAGGTTTTCTTATGCTTTTTACGGCGGATTCATGAGAGTTCAAAGGAATTTTTCAGGAGGGGTATTTCCATGGCAGAGAAATTGAGACTGGAAGACGTTATTGCGGCTCACTGGTCGGCGCCTCGGCAGATGGCATGGTACGAAGGCGAATGGTGGACCGCGGAGCGCGTGTTCCGTCTTGTGGGGGAAAACGTAAAGCGGCTGCAGGCTGCCGGTTTCGGCGCCGGAGACCGCATCGTGACGATGCTGCCCAACAGTCCGTCGTTTCTGGCGCTGTGCATGGCTGCCTGGGAAATGCGCGGTTCAGTGACCCCGCTCAACGCCCTGGCCGGACCTCAGGCGCTCAGCGCGCTGATCGAGCATTCCATGCCGGCGGTGATCGTTGCCGATCCGGCGTTGAAGGGACATGCCGAGGGGCTCAAAGGGCTGCCGTTCCCGCTCGTGTTTCTCGAAGCCACGGGCCCGCTGCCCGAGTTCAGAGCCGTGCCTTCGCTCAAATCCAGCGAAGACTGCTGCTCGATCTTCTATACCTCCGGCACGACGGGCACGCCCAAGGGCGTGCCGCTCACTCACATGAACATCCTCACCTGCCTGGATCAGGCGCTGAAACAGGTGCTTCCCGACATCGGCGAACAGACCATGCTCAACGTGCTGCCCAACTTTCACACGCTCGGCTGCGTCGTTTCCGGTTTCATGCCCCTGTTTGTCGGCATTCCTCAGGTGATCCGCAGCAGCTTCCTGCCCGTCGAAGGCACCATGCGCGCCATCGACGAAGGCGACGCCACATTGCTGGTGACGGTGCCCACGCTGCTGCACTTCCTTTGCGGCGCCGCCGTCAAGACCGGCTGGAAGCCCCGCCGCGTCAAATACGTGGTCTCCGGCGGCGACCGCCTCGTGCCCTCGCTGCGCGGCCGCATCGCTCAGCTTCTCGGCGGCAAGCCCATCGAGGGGTACGGCCTGACCGAGTGTTCGCCGATCCTCGCAGCGCAGGCGACGGGCGGTTCTCCCGAAGGTTCCGTGGGTCCGCTGCTCGAAGGCATCGAATACCAGTTGCGCGACATCGACGGCTCCCCCGCGACTGGCGACGAAGGCGTGCTCTGGGTCAAAGGCCCCAACGTGGCGTCGGGATACTTCAACGCCCCCCAGATCACGGCCGAGAAATTTCAAGACGGCTGGTTCAACACCGGCGACATGGTGCGCGTCGACGGGAAGCGCAACGTCTTCATCCAGGAACGCGTCAGCGACCTCATCATCGTCGGCGGCTTCAACGTCTACCCGCAGGAAGTCGAAGCCGTGCTCAACGCCAATCCCAAAGTCAGAGAATCGGCCGCCGTCGGCGTGTCGCGCTCGGTTACGGGACAGATCGTGCGCGCCTTCGTCATCCTCAAGGAAGGCGTCACCTGCTCGTCTTCCGAGCTGACGGAATGGTGCCGCGAACGCCTGCCTCACTACAAAGTGCCGCGCAGCATCAAGCTGGTCACCGATCTGCCCCGCAACGCCCTCGGCAAAATCCTGCGCCGCAAGCTGCGCGAAGAATCCCAGAACAGCGGTGACGACTAGGCCGTCTCCACAAATTTTGGGAGCTGTTTTTCTCAGCCGCTCAAGAATGTGGTATGATATTTCCCGTAGAAATTTGCCCCCGCCGATGGCGAGGGGGCTTTCATTTGAGAGAAGCTTTTGCGAAAGGAAGTGTGATCTATGCTGTTGAGTCCCAGCCGCGCGGACTGTATCGTCTTCAGCGTCGACGGCGTTCTCGTCGACGGCGCCGGCATCTCCGCCGCCCTTTCCCGCGCGCTTTCGCTCAGCTGGAGCGAGCTGCTGAAGCGGGAAGCGTCCGAGGCGGTCGACGCGGCGCCCTACCTGCAGGCGGCGCGCCGTCACAACATTTTCGGCAGTCGCGGCGACATAGCCTGGGCGCTTCTGTCCCTGGCCATGAAGAGCGAACGGCAACGTCTCGCCGAGGCGCTGCCTGCCCCGGAACAATGGGAGGCCCGCCTGATCGCCGCCGAAGACGGACACGGCATGGAGGATTTCACGTCCACGATCTCCGCCGCCGACTGCCGCACTATCGTCGCCCTTTACAACGACATCTACTTCGGACCGACCGACGGCAAGGCGCCGTTGCTGGAAGACCTGCCGGAAGGAGCTTGCGTCCTTGAAAGACCGCTTTTTTCGACGCGCTGGGACAAACTGCCGCTTCCCGTGGGCATCTGCACCTCGCGCGATCGAGACGAGCTTGACTGCGCCTTACGAACGCTCGGCTGGCAGGACCTGCCCAAGGAACGCTGCGTCACGTCGGATATCGCCCGCAAACCCGACACTGCCGGGCTCGAGAATCTGTGCAGATCGTTGGGCTGCCGCTGGCCGCTCTATCTCGGCAGTCTTCCCGCCGACCTCGAGCTGATGGAAAGCTTCGGCTGCGGCGATTTCATCTCCGTCGGTACGCAGCTCAACCACAACGTCGTCAAATTCCCAAGCGCCGCCGACGCCCTCAGGGCGATCCTCGGCGTCGTCTAGGCGTCACGCGCCCCCGTCTCCGCGGGGGCGTTCTTATTTTTTAAGCGTCTTCGAGACGCGACCACGGCGGCGCAAAACCGAATCACGCAGCGGAGATAAGGGTTGCGCCGCCATCAAAGGAGAGATCTGTATGGCAAAATACGTTTTCGTCACCGGCGGCGTCGTTTCGTCGCTCGGCAAGGGCATCACCGCGGCCTCATTGGGCATGCTGCTGAAACAGCGCGGCTTGAACGTCGGCATCCTCAAGATGGATCCCTATCTGAACGTGGACGCGGGGACCATGAGCCCGTTCCAGCACGGCGAGGTGTTCGTCACCGACGACGGCGCCGAGACCGACCTCGACCTCGGCCACTACGAACGCTTCATCGACGAAAACCTGAGCGGCGCCAACAGCTGCACTTCCGGCAAGGTCTACCTGTCGGTCATCACCAACGAGCGCCGCGGCGATTACGACGGCCGCACCGTACAGGTCATTCCCCACGTCACCGACGAGATCCTGCGCCGCGTCACCGCGCTCGGCGCCGCGTGCGACGTGCTCATCTCCGAAATCGGCGGCACCGTCGGCGACATCGAGGGGCAGCCCTTTCTCGAAGCCATCCGTCAGCTGCCCGCGCGCGTCGGCAAGGGCAACGTTTTGTACTGCCACGTGACGCTGCTGCCCTACATCGGCGCCTCCGGCGAGCTGAAGACCAAGCCCACCCAGCACAGCGTCAACGAGCTGCGCCGTCTCGGCATCCAGCCCGACGTCATCGTCTGCCGCTCGCCCCTGCCCGTCACGGCGGAGACGCGCGAGAAGATCGCCCTGTTCTGCTCCGTGCCGCCGCAGAACGTCATCGAGGAGCGCGACGCCGACACGATCTACCGCGTGCCGGAGGTACTCCGCGCCCAAAACTTCGACGCTCTCGTGCTGCGTTGTCTCGGTCTCGACGGCGCGAAGGAGCCCGACCTGAGCGACTGGAGCCAGTTCCTGAGGAGGCGCGACGCCGCCGCCCAAACCGTGACCATTGCGCTCGTCGGCAAGTACACCGAGAACAGGGACGCCTATCTGAGCGTCAACGAAGCGCTGTCCCACGCGGCCATCGCCAACGGCGCCGCCGTCACGATCGTTCCCGTCGACTCGGAAACGCTGACGCCCGAAAACGTGGACGAGACGCTGGCCCGCGCCGACGGCATCCTCGTGCCCGGCGGCTTCGGCGCCCGCGGCATCCCCGGCAAGATCCTCGCCGCCCGCTTCGCCCGCGTGCACGACGTGCCTTACCTCGGCATCTGTCTGGGCATGCAGGTCGCCGCCATCGAGTTCGCCCGCGGCGTGCTGGGCCTCGCCGAAGCCGACAGCTGCGAGTTCAACCCCGACACTCCCGATCCCGTGATCCACCTTATGGAGACTCAAAAGGGCGTCGCCGTGCGGGGCGGCACCATGCGCCTCGGCGCGTATCCCTGCGATCTCGTCGCCGGTTCCAAGGCGCGGGACGAAATCTATCGCGTCGCCGCCGTCAGCGAACGCCACCGTCACCGCTTCGAGTTCAACGAGCGCTATCGCGCCCGTTACGAAGCCGCCGGCATGAAAGTGGCCGGCGTCTGTCCAAGCGGCGGACAGGTGGAGATCATGGAGAACGTCGATTGCCGCTGGTTCGTGGGCGTGCAGTTCCACCCCGAGTTCAAATCCCGCCCCGTCCGTCCCCATCCGCTGTTCGCGTCCTTCATCGCCGCGGCGATGAAAAAACAGCCCGCCGCGGAGTGAGCGCGCCAGGCGAAAAAATATCCAGCCTGCGCGTACGCGAAGGCTGGATATTTTGTATCGAAAGATTTTCGGGCGGCACAGCTCAAGCATCCATGCCGAAGGCATAGCTGGTCATCGAAATGGCGGCCAGCGTGCGCACGGCGTTGAACGCGCAAGGCTTTTCGCCGGCCGACGCGCCCAGCGCGTAAAGCAGCGGCAGGAAGTGATCGGGCGACGGAACGGCGTAGGCCGCGTCCTCGTGCCGCCTGTAGTCGATCACGGCGTCGTCACGTCGCGCCTCCACCTGCGCGCGGATCCACTCGTCGAAAGCGTCCGCCTCGGGCGTTCCGGCGGGGTTGTCCCAGTCCACGCGGCGCAGATTGTGCACCACGTTGCCGCTGGCGAGGATCAGATAGCCCTCATCGCGCAGGAAGGCCAGCTTTTTGCCGGCTTCGTAGGACGCCGATGCGTCCAGAAAGCGGTTCACGCTCAGCTGCACCACCGGCACGTCGGCTTCGGGGAACACGTGCACCAGCACCGACCACACGCCGTGGTCGACGCCCCAGCTGTCGTCGACGCGCGCGTCGAGCCCCGGCGCGGCCAGCACGCGGGCGCTCAGCCCCGCGTCGCCGCGGACGGGGTACTTCAGCTCGTACAATTCTTTCGGAAAGCCCGTCATGTCGTAGACCTGACGCGGCTCGGGATCGGTCTGCACGAACGTGCGCGCGTTGTACCAATGGGCGGAGACCGCCAGGATCGCTTTCGGCCGGCCGAATCCGGCGACGATCCGCTCCCCCAGCGCGCGGAAGCGGCGCGTCAGCTCGTTGTCGGCCAGCGCGATCATCGGATCGCCGTGACCGAGGAAAACCGCGGGCATTCGTTTCATGTGAATGACTCCTTCAAATGAATTCCATTCGAATTTTGGACCTGCCCGGATCATAGCCCGCCGCGGGCAGCCTTACAAGAAAATTTTTCAAACGCTTCTGGACCGGCCGGCGTTCAGATTCCCTGTCCATGAACATGTTGCGGCAAAATTGCCTGACATGTTATTATAAGCATACATTTTATCCAGAGAGAAGCGAACGCGAATGAAAAAAATATGCATGTATTTATGCGAGGCAATGGCGGACTGGGAGCACGGTTATGCGCTGCAGGGGCTGTCGCTGCAGAAGATGCTGCCCGAGAAAAAATACGAACTTCTCACCGTTTCGAATTCAAAAAATCCCGTTCATACCGCAGGCAGACTGACGATCGTCCCAGACGCCGCGCTGAAAGAGATCGACGGAAACAGCGTCTCCGCCTTGCTGCTGATCGGCGGAGACGCGTGGCTGAAAGAAGAACAAAAAGAAGCGCTCGATCTAGCGGCCGCTCTGGTCGAAAAAAACGCCGTAGTCGCGGCGATCTGCGGCGCGACATTGGGATTGGCCGAGCGGGGGATCCTGAACGACAGGGAGCATACCAGCAACTCGCCGTCCTTCCTGAGCGGACTGGCTAAGAATTACGGCGGCCTGGCTCATTACAGGCACGTCCCGGCCGTTTGCGACGGGAATCTGATAACGGCCGGCTCGGCAGGCTCCCTGCTCTGGGCAAGATATATCATCGAACGGTTGGCCCTCTATTCGCCAGCGACCGTAAGCGCGTGGTACGACTATTTTTCTACCGGAGAACCCGAATACTTCGCCGCGTTGATGAAGTCTTTCGAAAGGTAACCTCCGTTCCGCCGATCAACAACCGTATGACGTGCGAGCGGCCGCTCGTTTTTATTCGCGCGGCGGCGCGGAAGTTTTTCAATCCAGCTCCAGCACGCGGCGCAGTTCGGCCACGTCGCCGCTGGCGAACTGCCAGGCGTCCATGCCGCAGTCGACGGCCCCCTGCACGTTCCATGGCAGGTCGTCGATGAAGAGGCAGTCGGCCGGGTCCAGGCCGTAGCGCTCGAAAAAAAGCCGATAGATCCATTTCTGCGGCTTGACGCACCGTTCCGGCGCGGAGAAGACGACGCCGTCGTACAGATCCGGGCAGGGTAGCACGCGCCGCCAGCACTGCGTCAGGCGCATCCCCGCGTTGGAAAGCACGTAGACGTTCTGGCCGCGCGCTTTGACGGCTTTGACCACTTCTTCCATGCCGGGCTTGGGCCACAGGTTGTAATCCTCCCAGTGCTCGAAGCTTTTCCGCGCGATCTCTCGCACGGCGTCGGAGCTGAGGCGGCGCAGCGTGTACCGCAGCGCCGTGTCCTCGTCGATGAGCCCCGCATCGAGCATCTGCCACTCGCAGGAGCAGTACAGCACGTAACGGATCTCCTTGATCACGGCCTCGTCGTCCGTGAACCGCGCGATGGCGCGGCGCGAGTCGTACTCGGACAGCACGTGTCCCATGTCGAAAACGATGTTGCGGTATTCCCTGGCGGGCCTCATGGTCTTCCTCCGAATCTTTCTGCACAATGCGCTCTCATACCGGTTGGGGAAGTTTTTGCGCAATGACGCTGCATTTTTCGCTTCTATTGTGATACTTTACGGCGCGGAAATCAATATACTTGATTCAGTTCGGGGAACATCATCCGCGAAGGGGGCTTTTTTATGATCGCTCAGAAATTCTGGAACGAAACGCACCGCCGCGACCTGCTGGATTTTTACGTCGCGACCGTGAAAACGCGCAGCTATTCCGATCAGGAGGGCGAACTGGCGCAGAAACTCCTCGCCAAAATGAAGGAACTGGGGTATGATGAGGCCTACGTCGACGCCGCGGGCAACGTTTGCGGCCGCGTCGGCTGCGGCGGCAGGGTGATCCACTTCGATTCGCACATGGACACCGTGCTGGCCGAGAACGCAGACGAATGGAAGCATCCGCCCTTTGCCGGCGAGATCGAGGACGGCATGCTCTACGGCCGCGGCGCCGTGGACATGAAAGGCGGCCTGACCGCGTCGATCTGCGCGGCGGGAGCGGCGAAAAAGCTCGACCTGCTCGAAGGCAAGACCGTCTGGGTGACAGGCTCCGTCTGCGAGGAGTACTGCGACGGCGTCTGCCTCGAACATTTTTACCGCGACAGCGGCGTCAGGCCCGACTTCTGCGTGATCTGCGAGCCGTCCGACAACGTGATCACGCTCGGGCACACCGGCAAAGTGCAGGCGCGCCTCGTCACGCACGGCGTTTCGGCGCACGGCTCGGCGCCCGAAAAGGGCGTCAACGCCGTCTACGAGATGGCGGAGATCATCCAGCGCGTCGAAGCCCTCAACGCCGCACTGCGCGAGAACGGCGGTGGCACCATCGTGCTGTCGCACATCTCCTGCCAGACGGCGTCGTTGAACGCCGTGCCCGACCGCTGCGAGATCTATCTCGACCGGCGCCTGCGCCTCGGCGAGACCACCGCGCAGGTCGCGACGGAACTGGCGGCGCTGGCCGCCGGCAAACGAGCTTCCGTCGAACCCGGCACGCTGATCCACACCAGCTGGAACGGAGCGCGGCTCGTCTATCGGCCCGAGCACGATCCCTGGAAGATCGGCGAGAACCACCCGCTCACGCTCGCCTGTAACGCCGCGTATGAAAAGACGTTCGGCGAAGCGCCCGCCCGCTACGACTTCTGGGATTTTGGCACCAACGCCGTCGTTCCCGTGGCGATGGGCGTGCCCACGATCGGCTTCGGTCCCGGCGAATACAAACTGGCGCACATGACCGACGAACGCTGCGCTCTCGCAAAAGTCGAAGAGGCGTGCTGCTTCTATACCCATCTGATCGAGACGCTCTGAAAAAGGGCGCGAGGATGTTCATTCAAGGAGGAACGAAAATGGAGGCACTGTTCAAGGCGGTTCATTACGAGCGCGGCGCCGGCGCCGCGGCGGCGGAACAATTCGGTCCGGCTCAGGCCGAGAAGGTGCGCGCCTTCCACCGCAGCTTTCCCGAGTACGCCCCCACGCCGCTGGCCGACCTGCCGCATCTGGCGCGCGAACTGGGGATCGCTTCGCTGCACGTCAAAGATGAAAGCTACCGCTTCGGCCTCAACGCTTTCAAAGTGCTCGGCGGCAGCTACTGCCTCGGCCGCTGCGTCGCCGAACGGCTCGGGCTCGATCCCGATTCGCTGACCTTCGCGGAGCTGACCAGCCCCGAAGTGCTGGCGAAGATCGACGGCTCCACCTTCGTCACCGCCACCGACGGCAACCACGGCCGCGGCGTGGCCTGGACGGCCGCCAAGCTGAAACAGCGTTGCGTCGTTTACATGCCCAAGGGCAGCGCCGCCGAGCGCCTCGAGAACATCCGCAGGACAGGCGCCGACGCGTCGATTACGGAATTCAATTACAACGATACCGTGGCGCTGGCCCGCGATACCGCCGCGAAGAACGGCTGGACGCTGGTGCAGGACACTTCCTGGCCGGGCTACGAGGAGATCCCTCTGCGGATCATGCAGGGCTATCTGACCATGACGCTGGAGACGGCGGAGCAGCTGGGCGGCAAAAAGCCCACGCACGTGTTCCTGCAGGCCGGCGTCGGTTCCATGCCGGCCGCGGCGGCGGCGTTCTTCGCCAATCTGTACGGCGCGGAACGCCCGATCGTCACCATCGTCGAGTCGAATCAGGCCGACTGCATCTACCGCACCGCCGCGGCGCGGGACGGCAAGATCCATGCCGTAAACGGCGACATGCGCACGATCATGGCCGGGCTGGCCTGCGGCGTGCCGGGCATGACGGCCTGGGAGCTGCTGCGGCGCTGCGCCGACAACTTCGTCTCCATGCCCGACTACCCGGCCGCGCAGGGTATGCGCATCCTCGGCGCGCCGCTGCCCGGCGATCCGCGCGTGATCTCCGGCGAAAGCGGCGCTTCCGCCTTCGGCCTGGTGACCGAGGTCCTGCGCAGCCCCGGGCTGAAATGGCTCAAGGAGCAGCTGCGCCTCGACGAAAACTCGCGCGTGCTCTGCTTTTCCACCGAAGGCGCTACCGACCGCGCCAACTACCGCCGCATCGTCTGGGACGGCGCGTTTGCGCGGAACCGTTCGGTTTCTTGATCGATAAGGTTAAATCGAAAACCTGTACGACCGGGCTGCGGCGAAGGGAAAAGTCTTTCGCCGCAGCCCGGTTTGTATCCGCCACGTTTTTATCGTTGACTTCATCGGAAGCTCCCGCTAAAATTTAATTAAGCAGACACTTAATTAAAGGAGCGTGCAAAATGGATCATCTGGTTCTTTTCAAAGCGCTTGCGGATGGGACGCGCCTGAAAATCGTCAGGCTGCTGCTCGAACATCGCCGTTGCGTACGCGCGCTGGCCCGCGAGCTGGATCTTTCCGAAGCCGCCGTATCCCAGCATCTGAAAGTGCTGCGGGAGGCCGGCATCGTCATCGGACAGAGGCGGGGATATTTTATGCATTACGACGTCGATCGTCGGACCCTTCAAGATCTGGCCCGGGAAATCGGAGACCTGGCCGCCGCCGTCGAACGGACGTGCCCGCCCGACGAACGGAACCGCCAAAACGCGGGCGCTCGTTGTCGATCGGACTTTTCAACTGCCGGCGAGCGCGAGACGAAGGAGGAGAGACAATGAAAAAGCCCGGCATTCTGCTCAGGCTGCTGCTCGTCTTCATGAAAGTCGGTTTTTTCACGTTTGGCGGCGGCTATGCCATGATCTCTCTGATTGAACATCTCTGCGTCGAGCGGGAAGGCTGGATCACTCACGACGAGATGATGAACGTCGTCGTCATCGCCGAGTCGACGCCCGGACCGATCGCCATCAACTGCGCCACCTTCGTCGGTTACCGCCAGGCCGGTCTGAGCGGCGCGCTGGCGGCGACGCTGGGAATCGTGCTGCCGTCTTTTGCGGTGATCTATCTCATCGCCTCCCGCTTCGACCGCTTTCTCGCGATAAAAGCCGTGTCGTCCGCGTTTCGGGGCATCAAGCTGTCTGTCGGCCTTCTTGTTTTGGACGCGGGGATCCGCATGGTCCGGAAGATGCCGAAAAAGGCGCGCCCCCGCCTGTTCATGGCCGGCGCGTTCTTAACCATGGGAGCGTCGGAAATTTTCGCGCTGAAAATTTCTTCGATCGCGCTCCTGTCGTGCGCCGCTCTGCTGAGCCTCGCGCTGTTTTCAGCGGGAAACCTTCTCCGCGCCGGGAGAGAAGAAAAATGATCCTTGCCGATCTGCTGTGCGCTTTTCTCAAGGTGGGCTTTTTCGCTTTCGGCGGCGCCTACGGAGCCATCCCTCTCATCCGCGACGTCGTTCTGTCTTACGGCTGGCTCAGCGAGGAGCGACTGAGCTACTGGATCGCCGTCAGCGAAAGCACGCCCGGCCCCATTATGGTCAATCTGGCGACCTGCGTCGGCAGCCAACAGGCCGGCATTCCGGGAGCGCTTGTCGCCACTGCCGCCGTCGTGCTGCCGTCTTTCGTCATGATCCTGCTGGTCATGGGCTTCTTCAGCGCCGCGTTCCGCAACCGACGTTTCCAGGCCGTCCTATCCGGCCTGAAACCGGCCGTGATCGGCGTCGTCCTCGCGGCCGGCGTCAGCATGACCGTTCATAACTGCCTGCACAAGGAGGCGGGCGGAGCCGACGTAAAGGCCATGGCTCTTTCGGCCCTTTTGGCGGCAGCGTTTTTCTTCCCCATCCTGCCGCATCGGCGGAGAATATCGCCGATCGCTCTGATCATTCTGTCAGCCTTCCTCGGCATCGCCGCATACGGATCCTGACACCGATTTTCAATTACGGCTTTCAACTGAAAATCAACGTCAGTATCGCATGCGCAAAAAAATCCCCTGCAGTCGCCAGGCTGCAGGGGATTTTTCGACGAGCGGGGATTCGCGTCCCCGCGTTTTCACGGCCGCGGCGCGGCGAACAGGCTGCGCACGTCGACGGCGCGCTCCATCATGCCCTGCGCGGCCATGAAGTCGACGGTGCGCTGCAGTCCCGCGGCGTCGGCGGGAGTGATCTCCATGGAGAAATCGTAGAGCGGCAGCTGCGCTTCCACGTCTTCGCGGCTCAGGTCCAGTTCCTCGGCGGCGATGCGCACGGCCTCGCCGCGATGATCGGCGATCCATCGCAGCGTCTCGCGACGGGCGGCGAGGAATTTTTCCACCAGGTCGGGATGGTCGCGCAGCATCGCTTCCGTGGTGACGGAAAGCACTTCGCCGCCGACCAGCCCGTCGCCGTCGCGCAGCACCGTGTAGCCGTCGCGGGCCATCCGCCAGGCCGGCACGCCGGTGACGAGCGCGGCGTCGACCCTGCCGGCGGCGAGAGCGGCCGCCGCCGCGGGCACGTTCATGGAGACGAATTCCACGTCTTTGACGGTCATGCCGGCTTCGGCCAGCCAGAGGGCGAGCAGTTCGTGCAGGATGGTGCCGCGCGGCCCGGCGACGGTTCTGCCGCGCAAATCTTCGGGACGCGCCAGCGGCGAATCCTTGGGCGCGAGGATCTTGAAACTCCGCGGCGAGCGCGCGAAGATGCCGAGAATCCTGAACGGCGCGCCGCTGGCCGCCGACAGGAAGACGTTGGTGGAGCCGGCCGCGGGCAGGAACTGAACGTCGCCGGCGGCGAGAGCGTGGGCCTGCTCGGGCCCGTTCCTGAGGACGACGTATTCCACGGGCTGGCCGAAATGCTTTGCGAACAGTCCGAGGCGTTTCTCGACCATGGAGGGGACGTTGAGCGGCGGCGTGATGTAGGTTACGGCGATCTTGCCGTCAGCGCGCGCGGGCAGGGAGGCAAGCGCCAGCAGCAGCGCGGCGGCACATTCTTTCAGACGTCCGTTCATCGTCGGCCCCCTTATCGATGAGCGTACTGGGCGATCTCTACGAGATTGCCGTCGGGGTCGCGCGCGTAAACGCTCCGCATCGGACCGCGGGCGCCGTTCCTGTCGACAACGCCCGCGACGATGGACACGCCTTTGGCGACGAGTTCGGCTTTGACGGTTTCGATGTCGTCCGTCGTGATCAGGCAGAAGTCGAGGCTGCCGGGGAGGGGACGTTCCGCCGCCGGCAGGAACTCGGCGGGGCGGGTGTGAACGTTGATCTTGCGGGCGCCGAAATGGAAGGCGCCGCGCCCGTCCCGCTCGCGATACTCCATGCCGAGCGCGCCGCAGTAGAAGCGGCGGCAGGCTTCGGGGTCGGCCGTGGTGAGAACGAGATGATCAAAGTCCATGATGCGCATGGGATAACCTCCTTTGCGCGAGCGCCGCGCTGCGGCGCGATTTTTTGCAGCTGCACGATCTCCTCCGGAGATCATTCGCTGCATCAGCTGGGCGTCAGCAGGCGCAGCTGACGATAGTAAATAAACGAGCGCAGGGCCTGCGGCCCGGCGAGGCCGAGCGCTCTTTGGCGCGCCTGCGTGCGCGTGAGCGCGTCGAAATCCTTGTCGGTCAGCTGCGGCGAGAAGGAACGCCCGCGGCGCAGTTCTTCGCCCCGAGCGGCGTCAAGACCGGCAGCCCGCGCCAGAAGCGCCGCCGCTTCTCCATCCCGTTCCAGCCATTCGGCCGCGTCGGCCTGCGCGTCCATGAAATCGCGCACGGCGTCGTTGTGATCCATGATGAACTGGCCGGTCGTGACGGAGACCAGTTCGTCGTCTTCCGCCGTGTGTCCGGCACGTTCCGGCCGCGGGCGGCAGGCGACGGTGACGATGCGCAGCGCCTGGCCCCGGGCGGCAGCCGCGAAGACTTTTGAGGCGCGGATCGAAGCGACGATGTGGACGCGCCCTTCGGCCAGAGCCGTCAGCTGCTCTTCGTCGCCGGCGCAGAAAACTTTCTCCACCGGCAGGCCGAGATGGTCGCGCCACAGCGGTTCCGGCGCGGCGGCCAGCACGGAGAGACGCTCCGCGCCCGGCGCGAAGGCGACGCGCAGCCGCTCCAGCGGCGCGGGGACCGCCCGGACGGGCGCGGCGGACACAAGCCAGAACAGACACAGCCATAAATATTTTTTCATCTTTTCCCCTCTTTCCTGTTAAGAGTCTGATTCATGATGCGCGCGAGGATCTCCCGGCGCAGCCTGCCCACTTCGGGCAGCGAAAGATCGCGCGGATAGGGCAGTGAGCCGAGGTCGTAGCGAGCGTCGATGACGCCGCGGTCGAGGACGACGATCCGGCGCCCGAGCAGCAGCGCCTCGTCGATGCTGTGAGTGACGAAAACCACGGTGACGCCGGTGCGTTGGTACAGTTCGACGAGCAGTTCCTGCATGGTCATGCGCGTAAAGTAATCGAGCGCCGCGAACGGTTCGTCCATGAGCAGCACGCCGGGGTCGAGCGCCAGCGCGCGGGCCAGCGCGGCGCGGTGCTGCATGCCGCCGGAAAGCTGCGCCGGCCTGACGTTCTCGAAGCCGTCGAGGCGAACGGCGCGGATCAGCTCCATGATGCGCGCCCTTTCGGGCTTTTCGACGCCGAAGGCCACGTTGTCGTACACGTTCAGCCACGGCATCAGGCGCGGCTCCTGAAAGACCATGCCGACGCGGGCGCGCTCCGGGGCGCGCACCTCGCCCTCGTAGGACTCCAGCCCGGCGAGGATGCGCAGCAGCGTGGTCTTGCCGCAGCCGCTGCGGCCGGCCACGACCACGAAGTCCCCGTCTTCCAGCGTCAGGTCCAGCCCGCGCAGCACGGGCAGCTTTTCGCCGCCGAGGGCGAAGCTTTTGCGCAGACCGACGATCTCGTACTTAGCCAACGCCGTCGCCTCCCGCTCCGGGCGCGACGCGGGCGATCAGCGCCGCCAGCGCCGCGTCGGTCAGATAACCGACGAGGCCGATCACGAAGACGCCGGCCACGACTTTGTCGGAACGCGACATCTGCTGGGCGTCGAGGATCATGTAGCCGAGCCCGCTGGCGGCGGCGATCATCTCCGCGCTGATGATGGCGCGCCAGCTGTAGCCGATGCCGATGCGCATGCCCACGAGAATGTCGGGCACGGCGCAGGGAAACATGATGCGCGAGAACAGCCGCCATTTGGAGAATCCCATCGTGCGCCCCACCTCCATCAGCTTCCTGTTGGCGGTGACGAACCCCTTGTGGACGCTCATGTAGATGGGGAAAAACGTCGCCAGCACGATCAGCACGGTCTTGGACTTTTCGCCGATGCCGAACCAGAGGATCAGCAGCGGGATCAGACTGAGCGGCGGCACGTGGCGCAAGAACTCGACGAGGTGCCCGTAGTACTCGGTGCGCCGCGTCCAGATCGACGCCAACCCCAACGCGAACGCCAAGGCAAAGGAGATGGAAAAGCCGACGGCAACGCGGCGCACGCTGGCCCATAGATCGCCGAGCAACGCGCCGCTGCATGTCATCGACCAGAAAGCGCGCCACACCTGCGCGGGCGACGGCAGCACGTACGAACTCCACCACTGACGGGCGCTCCCCCACCACCAGAGCGCGTACAGCAGCGCCGGCAGGACGCAGCGCTTGGCGAAAATCCGACGGCTCATGGGCGAACCTCCGCGTCGAGACTAACCTTGTCGAGGATGCCCGTCAGCCACGCCAGCGCGATGCCGTAGTTGGTGATGGGCACGCCCTGCCGGCGCGCTTCGGCGATGCGGGCCAGCACGAAACGGCGGTTGAACATGCAGGCGCCGCAATGGACGACGAGGTCGTAGCCGCCCAGATCGGCGGGAAAATCGACGCCGCGCGCGAAATCGATCGTCAGCCCCGCGCCGAAACGTTTGCGCAGCAGGCGCGGGATCTTGACGCGGCCGATGTCCTCTTCCAAAGGCGCGTGCGTGCAGGCTTCGGCGATCAGCACGCGCGACCGCCCGGTCAGTTTTTCCAGCGTCCGCGCCCCGGCGGCGAAGGCGGCGATGTCGCCCTTGTAGCCGGCAAACAGGATCGAGAACGACGTCAGCTTTACGCCCGGCGGGACCTGCGGGTAAATTTCGGCGAACGTCTGCGAATCGACGATCACCAGCGCCGGAGGCTCCTTCAGCGACGCCAGCGCCGAGGCAAAACCGTCGGATGTCGCGCAGAGAGCGCGGCATTTCTTGTCGAGCAGCTCGCGGATCGTCTGCACCTGCGGCAGGATCAGACGCCCTTTCGGCGCCTGGATGTCCTGAGGCATCACCAGCACCACCGTGTCGCCGGCGCGGCACAGCGAGCCGGTGATGCTCAGGTCTTCCCGCTCGGGCAGCGCCGTCAGCAGCGCCTCGCGCAGCGCCGCTACGCCTTCGCCGTTCGCGGCGCTGACGGGCACGGCGTCGGATCCGGTCGCGGCTTTGAGGCTTCGCAGCGCCGCCTCCCGCTCGCCGTCGCTCATGCGGTCGATCTTGTTCAGAACGGCGATCACGGGGACGCCTTTCGCTTTCAGCAGACCGACCCATTCCAGCTCTTCGGGACATGCGGCGCCGGCAAAGACCATCAGCGCCACGTCGGTGCGGTCGGCGGCCTCGCGCGTTTTGCCCACGCGCAGCGCGCCGAGCCCGCCTTCGTCGTCGAAGCCGGCCGTGTCGATCAGCACCGCTGGGCCGACGCCGCGGATCTCCATGGCCTTGTAGACCGGGTCGGCGGTGGTGCCCGGCACGTCGCTGACGATGGCGGCCTTCTGGCCGGTCAGCGCGTTGATCAGCGACGACTTGCCGCTGTTGCGCCGCCCGAAAATGCCGATGTGCAGCCGCTCCGAACGCGGCGTTTCGTTCAGACTCATTGGACTCGCTCCCTTCCGCTGAAAGGATCTTTTCAGCCGCGGCGGCGCGCCGTCGTGCGCCGCCGGTGGAATCGGCCCCATTATAGAATCTGCGCGGCCAAAGAGCAACGCGCCCGGCGTTCCGCGCGGCGCGGATGCATAAAATTTTCATTCGCATTTCTTATTTATCTCTTGTGTCCTGCGGAAATTGCTTTATACTGAACGCTGAAATTAAGATTTTTCATCCTTAAAAATCAGGAGTGATACAAACGATGCAGCAGTTCGTGCCCGTAAAAGAAGGGAAAGTCCGCGAGATCTACGACCTCGGCGAAAATCTCGTCATGGTCGCCACCGACCGCATCAGCGTCTTCGACATCATCCTCAGGAACGAGGTGCGCGGCAAGGGCGCCGTGCTCACGCAGATGAGCCGGTTCTGGTTCGACTTCACACGGGACATCGTCGCCAACCACATGATCAGCACCGACAACGCGGCGATGCCGGAGTTCTTCCGCGCGCCCCGCTTCCAGGGCCGCGCCATGCTGTGCAAAAAACTGAAGATGATCCCCGTGGAGTGCATCGTGCGCGGTTACATCACCGGCAGCGGCTGGGCCAGTTACCAAAAGGACGGGGCCGTCTGCGGCGTCCGGCTGCCCGCGGGGCTGAAAGAGTGCCAGAAGCTGCCCGAGCCGGTCTTCACGCCCAGCACCAAGGCCGAGATCGGCGATCACGACGAGAACATCGACTTCGCGCGGAGCGCGGCGCTGCTCGAAAAGGCCTTCCCCGGCCGCGGCGAGGAGTACGCGCGCACGATCCGCGACAACACGGTCGCCCTTTACGAGAAGTGCGCCGCCTACGCGCTGTCGCGCGGCATCATCATCGCCGACACCAAGTTCGAGTTCGGCGTCGACGAGAACGGCCGCGTCGTGCTCGGCGACGAAATGCTCACGCCCGACAGCAGCCGTTTCTGGCCGCTGGAAGGTTACGAGCCGGGGCACGGGCAGCCGTCGTTCGACAAGCAGTTCGCCCGCGACTGGTACAAGGCCCATCCCGGCAACGACGGCACGCTGCCGCCCGACGTCGTCGAAAAGACGATCGGCAAGTACAAAGAAGCCTATAAGCTTCTTACCGGCCAAGAACTTTAAACGGCGGCAAAAAATATCCGAGCTTCTTCCGCAGCGGAAGAAGCTCGGATATTTTTTATAGTTTGCCGTTCGTTTCGCGCGCGAACAAAACTCGAAAAATTTCATGAACTCAAAGCCTCGTCAATTTCACTCCCATGATTTACAAAAGCTTCCGCCCGACGCCGACAAAATTTTGTACGTTTTTGTTCGATTTGCGTTCCCGACAACGCTCAAAAGACGCGCGACGCCGTTGCGAGTATACAATATTACATTGATTTTCTTCTTGATGAAAAAGCATTTTCGCTTTATAAAAGTTCAGTATGCTGTAGTGTAGGCTGCGGCGATTTCCCGGTGAAACGGCGTCGGGAAAAAGTTTGACCGCAATTTTTTGTGAGGAGGCTTTTTTCATGAAGAAGATTTCGTTGTCGCTGCTTGTGACCATGCTGCTGTGCCTTGCGCTGGCGGCGGGCTCGTTCGCCGCCGTGACCGGCGCCGAAGCGCCCAAGGGCGATCTGCCGCTGCTGGTGACCAACGCCGGGCAGGGCCCCGGAGGCAAGATGGGCCGTCTGCTGATCCGCCGCGCCAAGGCCGTGGAAGACCTGACCTACAACGCCGAACCCAAGCCCGAAGACCTGGTCGCCGGCGGCTTCAAGACCATGGTCGTGGTGATCGGCTCGTCCGCCAAGGGGCTGGGCGCTTCCGGCATCACCATCGATCAGGAGATCGTCCGTCTGGACGCGATGATGGCCAAGGCCAAGGAGCTGGGCATCCAGGTCATCGCCGCCCACATCGAAGGCAAAGCCCGCCGCGGCAAGCCCGGCAGCGCCGACGAGCGTTCCATCGACGCCATCATCCCTCTGGCCGACCAGATCGTGGTCAACAAGGAAGGCGACGCCGACGGCAAGTTCACGAACCTCGCCAAGGAAAAGAACATCCCCATCACCTATCTTGACAGCGCCATGGATCTGGGCGAATTCGTCAAGATGATGTACGCCAAGTAGAATTTCGCGGCACCAGAAGCTGAGCGCTGGATCCCGGCCTGTGAGAGAGAAGTTTTCGTTTCCCCCCGCGTCGCCGATCGAGCGCTCTTTATTGTGACAGGAGGTTCGTAATGTACGCCGAAACTTCTATGGTTCTGGCGGTCATGGTGATCGTCTTCGCCCTGGCCAGCTGGAAGCTGAAATCGCCCGAGCTTTCCATGGTCGTCACGGCCATCGCCGGAGCGCTGGCCGGCGGTCTGGGGTTCCCCGTCCGCCTTTTCGTGGAGGGAACGTTCACGTATTTCGACGTGGCCTTCACGTTCCTGACCGCCTCGATCTTCATCAATTTCTACTCCGAGACGGGCGCCATGGACGCGCTCGTGCGCAAGATGGTGGAGCGCTTCTACGGCTCCAAATGGGTGCTCTTCTTTCTGCTGGCGGTGATCATGCTGATCCCCGGCGCGCTGACCGGCGCGGGCAGCGTCTCCATGTTCGTGGTCGGCGGCATGGTCGCGACGGTGCTGCGCTTCATGGGCATCGGTGACAGGAAGATCGTCGCCTTCATCTACGTCACTTCGATGCTGGCCGCCGTAGCGCCGCCCATCAACCTGTGGGTGATGCTGATGTGCGCCCAGGCCAACATGCCCTACGTCGGTTTCGACGTGCCGCTGCTGGCGCCGATCGTCCTCATCACGGTTTTCACGGTGTTCTATCTGCTGCGCGGCGGCAAGCCCGAATCCAAGGAACAGATTTTGGCCGAGCTGCCCGAAGCACCGGCGGGCATGAACTGGTTCCGCATCCTCGCGCCGCTGGCTGTCTTCATCGTGCTGCTGCTGCTTTCCAAGTACGCGGCTTTCAGCATCCCGACGCTGGGCATCCCGCTGATCTTCCTGATCAGCACGCTGGTGGCCGTGCTGGTCTCGCCCAAAAGGAGCGGCTTCAAGCGCTGGTACGAGGTGCTCGCCAACACGTCGGAGCAGGTGTTCCCGCTGCTGGCGACGGTCATCAGCGTCGGCGTGCTGGTCAACATCATGACCGCCACGGGCGTGCGCGGCCTGATCGCGATCACATTCGTGACGCTGCCGGTGGTGCTGATCTACGTTTTCGCGCCGTTCGTGCTGCCCCTCGCGCAGGGCTCGCTGAGCTACAGCAGCGGCATCATCCTCGGCACGCCGTTGATCTTTTTGTTCAACTCGGTCGGCGTCAACGTGACGATCATCGCCACGGCGCTGAGCCTGCTCTACCCGCTGGGCGACTGCCTGCCGCCCTCGCGCATCTCCGGCCGCGTCGCGGTCGACGTTTCGGGCTACAAGGGCAGCTACATATCGTTCCTTGGGGCCATTCTCGTCCCCTGCATCTTCATGGCCGTCGTCGCCGTGCTCATGCTGATCTACGCCAACAAGCTGAGCTGGCTCATCGTTTACTAGGGAGGATGGTTGAACATGGACGAATTCATGCGCAACGCCAATGAGATCATCCACTACATCTACTTCGGCATGGCCGGAATCTGCGGCCTCGTCCTGCTGAGGGGGCTGTTTTTCAGGAAAACGCGCCGCTCGATCGTTTACGACATCGTCTACGCGTACACGCTGATCCCCTTCATCCTGCGCGCGCTGCGCATCAAGTAGGAGGACGGACACAATGGCTTTCAACTACGAAAAAGGCGCCGTCGCGCGCAAGCTGGCGTTCCTCGCCGTCGCGGGCGTCATGGCCTGGCTGGGCGGCAAAGAATTTTTGGAGCTTCGCAACTACAAGGAACAGGTGGTCGTTTCCGATTCGTTCACGGAGAAGAAGATGCTCTCCGACTGGTTCCCGCCGATCAAGGGCACGGGCGTGGACACCCCCGTCTACGTGTTCGACTCGGGCGTGCCCGGCGGCAGCATGTTCTACCTCGGCGGCACGCACCCTTACGAGCCGGCCACGTCGATGTCGGCCTACGTGATGATGGAAAACATCAAGGTCAAAAAAGGCCGCGTGCTGATCGCGCCGCATGCCAATTACAGCGCCTCCACCGTGGGCATGCTGGGCAACGCCTATCCCAAGTTCTTCCACGTGGAGACCGATCACGGCCTGCGCCGCTACCGCATCGGCGACCGCAACACGGCGCCCGTCGATCAGTGGCCCGACCCGTTCACCTACGTGCACTATCCTTCGGGACAGAACCTCGACTACACCGACTCGCGCAACCTCAACCGCACCTATCCCGGCCGCCCCGACGGCAACCTGACCGAGCAGCTGACCTGGGCGATCATGGAAGTGAACCGCAGGGAGAACATCACGCTGTTCGTCGATTCCCACGAAGCGTCGCTGATGTACCCCGTGGTCGCCACCTACGTGGCCCACGACCGTTCGCTGGACATGGCCATGATGGCTTCGATGGTGCTGACGGCTTCCGAGTTCCCGATGAAGTGCGAAGCTTCGCCCAAGAGCCTGCGCGGTCTGAGCCACCGCGACGCGGGCGACTTCTGCGACTCCTACGTGGTGCTGATGGAGACGCCGGAACCGTTCATCGACCGCGTCGCCGGCAAGATCACCGAGAAGCTGATGATGGACGGCAAGGACGAATTTTTGCAGACGGCGGCCGATCACGGCCTGCTTTACTGCGACTACGACATCAAGGACGGCTGCCCGATGTGGGACCGCGTCGGCCGTCACCTTTCGGGCGCGCTCGAGATGATCAACCAGATGAACGACTTCCTGATCGACGAGCCCGAAAAAGAGCTGCTGGTGGAGTTCCCGCGCCATCCCGACCTGAAGGAAAAGGGGCTGGGCGCGTTCCTGCACGATCCGGCCACGGCCGATCCCAAGAAAGTGTTCCTCGACTGACGCGACTGGTTTTTCGGGCGGCTTTCGGCTGCCCTTGCACCGCCCTCTCCGGCTGCCGGAGAGAAAATGATTTTTCAGGAGGGATTCATTTATGAAACTGAACCGCAAAGTTCTCGTCGGCGCACTGCTCGCCCTGTCGCTGACCGCCCAGGCGTCGTTCGCCTGCACCGTCATCGCCGTCGGCAAGAAGGCCAGCGTCGACGGCAGCGCCATGATCACGCACAACGACGACTCGCGCACGGCCAATTCGCGCCTGTACATCGTGCCCGAGGCCGACTGGCCCGAAGGATCCATGCGCGCGATCGTCAAGGACCAGCACGGTTACCCGGGCGAACAGCAGAAGCTCGACGAGACGCCCCAGGTCAAGCACACCTACCGTTATTTCTCTTCCCGCTATTCCTTCATGAACGAGAAGGGCGTCGCCATGAGCGAAGCCACCAACGGCGTGGACGACACCGACGAACGCGCGCTCAAAGTCAAGCAGATCATGGAGAAGGACGCCGTCGGCTCTCTGGACGCCTGGAGCCTTCAGGACATCGCCCTCGAGCGCGCTTCCACCGCCCGCGAGGCCGTCAAGGTCATGGGCGAGATGGTCGAGAAGCACGGCTTCTACGATCTCAGCGAGACCATGCCGATCACCGACGGCAACGAGGTTTGGATCTTCGAAGTCTACGGCAACGGCATCTGGGCCGCCTGGCGCATGCCCGACGACCACATCTTCGTGGCCGCCAACCGCGCCCGTCTGCGCAATCTGAATCTGGACGACAAGGAAAACGTCATGGCCTGCCCCGACATCGTCGACTTCGCCGTCAAGAACGGCTTCGTCGACGCCAAAAAGGTCGACCGCAAGAACTTCAGCCCTGCCGACGCGTACTGCCCCAGCACCGAGCTGTACGCCATGCGCCGCGAGTGGCGCGTGCTGTCGCTGATCGCCCCCAGCAAGACGTTCGATCCCAACGCCATGGAGCTGCCCATGTCCATCGTTCCCGACAAGAAGGTCAGCGTTCAGGACATCTTCACGATCACCGGCGACTGGTACGGAGGCACGCCCTACGACCTCAGCAAGGGTCCCGCCGCCGGCCCCTGGGGCAATCCGATCCGCTTCGCCAACAGCAGCAAGACCAAGCCCGGTTCGACGTGGGAGCGCTCCATCAACATGATGCGCACCTGCTACGTGCACATCGCCCAGGTCCGCGGCGACCTGCCCGAAGAGATCCGCGGCATCAGCTGGTTCGGCTACGGCGCTTCCGACACCACCTACATCACGCCGCTGTGGCCCATCATGAGAAAGCTGCCCGATTTCTACAACACCGGCGACCGCTTCCACCCCTACGACAGCAAGTCCGGCTGGTGGGTCAACACCCGCGTCCAGGAGATCGCCGGCCTGCACTATCAGGACGCCCGCAAGGACATCCACGCCGCCCGCGACGAGAAACTTCAGCCGCTCTACGTGCTGACGCCCATGGTCCAGGACAAGGCCGCCGAGCTGATCAAGGCCGGCAAGCGCGACGAAGCCGTCTCCCTGATCACCGACTTCGCCTACGCCAACGCCGTCGACTTCAACCAGCGCTGGCAGACCCTCGGCGACGTGCTGCTGGGCAAATACGCCCTCGGCTACGTCAACTTCAAGACCACGCCCTATCCGCAGGAGTGGAACGACTTCATCGGCTACGGCCCCGTCACCCGTCCCGCCAAATAACAAACGTATCCGCGCACAAAGGATCGCCCGGCCAAATCCACTGGCCGGGCGATTTTTCGCGCGCGTTTTGGTGCGGGAGCCGGTTTTATACTAGGGCTTGTTAAAAAAAACATTTCAGCTTGTATTATTTCAATAAAATAACACTGGCAGCAACAAGAACAAAAGCGAAAAACGAAGCGTCAAGTTTGTCATAGCGGGTGAAAATTCTACGGAACCATTTGATTTTCTGAAAGAAACATTCAACCAAGTGTCGTTCCTTGTAAACATGCTCATCTATAAACCACGGTTCGGGATTATCGCTCTTCGGCGGGATAGTGTAACTTCCCTCCCGAGAAGTAATGTACTCTCTGATGGCTTGCGAACCGTAAGCCTTATCGCCGATGACGTTGCTCCC
>NZ_RAWT01000106.1:0-717 GCF_003612005.1 Pyramidobacter sp. CG50-2 | reverse complement strand
GCCAAGTGGACGATCCAGGACGCGGAAGCCGTGCCGGGCAGCAAGCAGATCGACGCCGCCACGCCGCTGGTCGTCGAAGGCGACGCTTACGTAAAGACCAAAGTGGACAACTCTGGCCTTCACTTGAGCATGGACGAAAACAAGCTGAACAGCCAGATCACCAACCAGATCACCAACAACACGACGGTCAATCAGCACGGCACGGACATCACGGCGCTGAAAGCCGGCTTCACCGTCAGCAACGAGGCGGGCACGAAACAGGACATCACCCTCGGCGGCGCGGCCAAACAGGATATCCAGTTCGTGGGCGAAGCGAACAAGATCGACGTGGCCGTGGACAATGCAGCCGACGGCGCGAAAGTGACCATAACGGCCAACCCGAACCTCGGAACAAACATCGACATCAGCAACAACAGCACGATCACCAACCTGGATAACCGCGTGACCACGAACGCCGGCAACATCACCAACAACACCAGCAACATCACCAAGCTGCAGGCCGGTTTCGACCTCAAAGCCGGAAGCACCACGAGCAACGTCGCCCTGGGCGGCGTGAAGCCGACCGTCGAGTTCGCGACGGCCGACGACACGATGACCGTCGGTCTGACCGGCACCAAGGTGACCTACGGCATCGACAAGACCAAGCTCGTGCAGAACATCACCGGCGACGTCATCAACCAGATCAACACCACCACCAGCAATCCGGTGACGAACATC
>NZ_RAWT01000028.1:0-33058 GCF_003612005.1 Pyramidobacter sp. CG50-2 | reverse complement strand
AAATCTCACCGCTCAGACCATAAGGAGTATTACCGCAAGACAATGGATTGTTAGGTGCTTTAATTGAGAAATAGTATTATTTATATTTCACGGCTGGGACGTTCGAGAGCGTCGCAAAAGAGAGCGGCCGCAGTTTTTTTGACTGCGGCCGCTCTCTTTTGCGACGCGATTTCGTCTTTTTTTGCTTTTCTCCGTGGCGGCCTTTGTTCAAGCCTCGCCCAGGAACTCCTGCGCGAACTGCACCGTCAGCGCGGCGCTGACCGCCAGGCAGTCCTCGTCGGCGTCGAACTGGTCGCTGTGCTGGGGCGCGCCGCAGCCCGTGTCGGGATTGGCGCAGCCCACGAAAGCCAACACTTCGGGACCAATCTCGCGGTAGCGCGCGAACGTTTCGGAAGCCATCCACGACTCGCCGGCGATCACTTCGGCGCCGATTTCTTCCGCCGCCCTGCGGGCGAGCGCCGCCAGCGCCACGTCGTTGACCGAGGGCGGACACCAGTTGCGCCAGTGCACCTCGGCCGTACAACCGTTGGCCGCGGCGGTCCCGGCCGCGGTCTGTTCGAGCAACGCGTGCAGGTCGCGCCCCACCTGTTCGCTGAAAAAGCGCAGGCTGCCTTCCATGCGGCACTTGTCGGGAATGCGGTTCCACGTCGAGCCGCCGTGAAAGTTGCACACCGTCAGCACCGCCGCCTCGCGGGCGTTGACGCGGCGCGAGATGATCGAATTGGCCCCGCAGAGGATCTGCGCGGCGCAGTTGATCGGGTCGAGCCCGAGGTGCGGCGTGGCGCCGTGCGCGCTTTTGCCCCGAACCTTGACGGCGAACGTCTCGCAGCCCGCCGTGCAGGATCCGTCGATCACGACCACGGCGCCGCAGGGGAAAGCGGCCTGCACGTGGACGCCGAAAATCGCGTCCACCGGCTTCAGCTCCGCCAGCAGGGCGCGCGCGTCGTCGCCCAGGCCCATCTCCTCGCCCGACTCGAAGCAGAAAATTACGCGCCCGGCCAGTTGTTCTTTGATTGCCGTCAGCCGCCGCGCCGCCGCCAGCATGCCCGCGGTGTGGAAGTCGTGCCCGCACATGTGCGCCGCGCCGTCGATTTCGGAGACGACCGCTTTTGCCCCTTTCAGGTTGCAGGCGTTCTCCTGCAGCGGCAGCGCGTCCATGTCGGCGCGCAGCGCCAGCGTCTTGCCGGCGCGTCCCGTGTCCAGCACGCCCAGCAGGCTGTTGCCCTTTTCTGGCGCGCGGATCACCGTCAGCCCCAACCGTTCCAGTTCGGCGGCGACAAGCCCCGCCGTGCGCGTCTCCTGCCCGCTCAGCTCGGGATGACGGTGCAGATCGCGCCGCAGCGCCGCGATCTCGTCTTCTATCGGAATACGGTTCATCGTAAGTCACCTTCCTGTCGATTCCCATTATACTCCGTCGCCTGCCGTCGGCAAATACGTGAAGAGGACGCCCGCACGGCGCGGACGCCCTCTTTTTTTACGCCGGGGTCACGCCAGCTTGATCATGTGGGCGACGGAGACGAGCACGCAGCCCAGCGCCACCCACCAGAGGAAAACGCGCCAGCTGTACTTCATCCAGCGCTCGAAGGGCATGTTGACGATGCCCAGCACCGCCATCAGCGCCGAGCTGGTGGGGATGACCCAGTTGCAGAAGCCGTCGCCGAAGTTGAAGGCGAGGATGGCCGTCTGCCGGGTCATGCCGATGATGTCGGCCAGCGGCAGCATGATCGGCATCACGGCCGCCGCTTGGCCGGAGCCGGAGGGGATCACCGTATTGATCAGCAGGTTGGCGATGAACATGGCCGGGGCCTGAAGCCACGCGGGAACAAGCTTGAGCGTTTCGCCGAGGGCGTAGACGATCGTGTCGAGCACTTTGCCGTCGGCGAGGATCGAAGAGATGGCTCGCGCCGCCGCGACGAGGAAGAAGACCATGACCATGGTCTTGGCGCCGTCCACGAAGGTTTTGGCGATCGCCGACGGCGACATGCGCGCGCACAGACCGGCGACGATGGCCAGGCCGATGAACGTGGCGGAAAGCTCCTGATATTTCCACTTCCACCGGATGCTGCCGTAGACCATCAGCGCCATTGCCGCCACGGTCGCCAGCGTCACCAGCCACTTGCTCGCGTCCATGGGGCCGTAGGCCTCGATCGCGTCGGAATCGCCGAGGTTCTCAGCCTTGTCCAGGTCGTACATGGGCGAAGCCGTAGGATCGTTGGAGATCTTCACCGTGTAGCGCCAGATCAAAAAGCCCGTGAGAACCATATACAGGCCGAAGCAGATGGCGCGGTACCACAGCCCCGAGAAGGGAGCCAGCCCCGCCAGCTCCTGGGCGATCAGCGTCGTGCTGGGCTGGAGCATGCCGGTGGCGAAGCCGACGGCCGTGCCGCCGGTCATGATGGCGACGGCGGTGACCGAATCGAGCCCCAGCGCCAGGCAGATCATCACCAGCACCGGCGCGAAGGCCACGAATTCGACGAGGCCGCGCGTGAGCATGATGAAGCAGAACAGCACGAACATCGAGAGCACGAACATCGATTTGCGCTCGCGATATTTCAGCGCCAGCGTGCCGATCGACGAGTGCATGGCCCCCGACTTGATGACGACGGCGAAGGCCGCGCCGGAACACAGCAGCATGAACAGCAGATCGACGGCGCTCTTGGCGCCCCTGGCGATGTGCAGTGGGATCAGCAGCGGATTGACGGGACTTTTCTCTACCCAGTGGAACGACGCCGCGTCGACGACGGAGCGCGAACCGACTTTGACGCGGTCGAACTCGCCGGCGGGAATGATCCACGTCGCCAGGCAGGCGGCCACGACGACGGCGAAAATGATCACCAGCGTGTTCATCGCCTTCTTCGGCTTTGCGGGAACAGCCGCCTTCACTTCTTCGGACATAACGAACCCCTCCTCATAAATTCGCTTCCAACGATAAAACCCAAAAGACCGCGACGCTTGTACCTACGCGCGCGACTCAGCCTCGAGCTGCGCCTTGCGCGTTGCGAACTCTTTTTTGATTTCGTCCAGCAGACCGGGGACGGAGATCAGGTCGGCCGCCGTGGCGGCCAGCACCTTGGCGCCGGTGACGATGGCGCTGTGGGCCGTATCCGTCTTGCCGGCGTCGAGGTACGCCTGCGAGTGCGAGGGCGAACCCTCGGGCACGAAGGCCACGCGGATGCACGAACCCGGCATGAGTTGCATGACGTTGCCGAGATCGGTCGAGCCGGTCTTCTGGCGCGGCGGGCGGATCGCCGGCGCGTTCACGGCGCGCGCGTTTTCCATGATCACGTCGTTCAGCTTCAACGCCGGGATTTTGTTGTCCACGTCCTTGCGGCGCTCGATCTCCACTTCCGTTTCCGTCATCATGGCCGCGCCGCGCAGCACCTTGAGGAAGCGCGCGATCACGCTCTCCAGATAGGCGCGGTTGTAGGACCTCACGTAGAACTGCGCTTTGGTGAAAGACGGCACCGTGTTCGCGCCCGTGCCGCCGCCGTCCGTGATGTTGTAGTGGATGCGCGTGTCCTCCTTGACGTGCTCGCGCAGGCACTCCACGCCGTGGAACGCCAGCGACATCGCGTCCAGCGAGCTGCGCCCCAGTTCGGGCTTGATCGCCGCGTGCGCCGCCGTGCCGCGATAGGCGACGAAGAAGTTCGTCAGCGCCATCGATTTGACGTCGGTCGTCGTCTCGCCGCTGCCGTGCATCATCAGGGCCACGTCGATGTCGTGGAAGCAGTCGCCGTTTTTGATCATGAGGATCTTGCCGCCCTCCGTCTCCTCGGCGGGCGTGCCGTAGACGACCACCGAGAACGGGCCGGGCAGGTCGGAATCCTTCAGCGCCGCGGCGGCCGCGAGGATGCACGGCCCTTGCATCTGGTGGCCGCAGGCGTGCCCCAGCGCGGGCAGCGCGTCGTACTCGCAGAGCAGGCCGATGCGCGGGCCGCCTTCGCCGCGGCGGTACACGGCGCGGAAGGCCGTGGGCAGGCCGCCGACGCCGCGCTCCACCGCGAAGCCGCGCTTCTCCAGCCATCCCGTCAGCAGCGACGAGGCGTGGACCTCCGTCAGGCCGACCTCGGGATGATCGTAAATGTCGTCGGACATCGCCGACAGCTCCGGCTTCAACGCGTCGATCAGCGCAAACATTTTTTCCTTCATCGAGAATCCTCCGTTTCATGCGATTCACTTAAAATGACGCCCGCAAAAAAAATTCTATTTTTACGACACTTGATTCTATTTTTAAAAATTGCTATTATTTTAGCAAGCCAGCGAAGGTTGTCAAGCCTCCCGCCGAAATTCAACGCGCCGGCGGCGTGCCCGCTTTTGCGGCGAACGCCGTCCCGCAAGGAGGACTCCGCATGGAGCTGAAAAACCGCGTCAAAGAATCCGAACGGCTGAACGCCTCGGTCGTGTTCAGTCTCGAAGCGCTCGATTTTCTCGAAACGGAGGGCTCGGCTTCGCTGACGGAGCTGAGCGGCGCTCTGGGCATCCACAAATCCCGCGTCATGCGTCTGTGCGGCACGATGGAGCAGATGGGCTACGTGATCCGCCGCGGCGAAGACGCCCGCTACGTGCTCGGCCCCCGCGTGCTGTCGCTGGGCAAGGCGTTCGAGCGTCACAATCCGCTGCTCCACGTACTGCGCCCGCAGCTGGAACAGCTGGCCCGCGAACTGGACGAGAACGTCTCGTTTCAGATCATCCGCAACGATCGGCGCCTCTGCATCTGTTCCGTCTGCCGCGCGCAGCTGATGCGCTACGTCACGCCCGAGGGCAGCGAGGCGAAGTTCCCCTACGGCGCCGCCTCCAAAGTGATGCTTGCCTGGGGGCCGGCGGAACTGCGCGCCAAAATCCTCGCCGCCGCGCCCTATCCCCGCTATACCGAACACACGCCGACGACCGCCGACGAAGTGCTGCGCGCCATTGAAAAGACGCTGGAACGCGGCTACGCCGTCTCGCGCGAAGAGCGCACCTACGGCACTGCGGCGCTGGACGTGCCAGTTTTCGGCGCCGGCTGCGAGCTGCTCGGCGCGCTCGGCCTCGCCAGCACCACGGAACGCCTCACGCCGGAACTGATCGAAAAAGCCGTGCCCGCGCTGCGGAAGGCGGCCGCCTACATCCAGTCGATGACCGCCGGCGCGGAAAAGTTCGTGCCCAAGATGCCGCGGCGGGACGAATGAACCGCCGCCAGTCGCAGCTTGCCTGCTCTCGACCGGCGGGCAGAAATGTTCCACGTGGAACATTAAAAGCGTCCGGAAGCCGATGGACCAGATGCCATCGACGTCCGGACGCTTTTTGCCTTTTACGGCGTTTCGCGCTTTTTATACTATTTCTCAATCAAAATGCCGAATACAGAGGCGCTGCGGGGGAGATTCACAAAGCGAGCTGCGCAGACCGCGCCGCGGTCGAGGGAGTCCCGAGCGACTGAACTCCTCCGCAGCGCCCGGGAAACTATGTTAATACTTTCTATCAAGAATTAGTATTAACGAAAACCGGCATTACTTCCGGCACAGGCAGAACGGGTGCCCGGCCGGATCGATCATGGTCACGAACTGCGCGCCGCCGAACTGCGCCGTGGCTTTGACCGTGCCCAACGCCTCGGCCCTTTTCACCGCCTCCGGCAGATCCTCCACCTGAAAATCGAAGTGCATCTGCTTCTGCTGTTTCCCCTTTTCCTCCGGCCACACGGGCGGCACGTAATCTTCCTCCTGAATGAACAAGAAGACGATGCCGCCTGAACTCCTGATCGCCGGCCGCTCGAACAGCACGCACTTTTCCCAGCCCAGCAGTTCGGCGTAAAAATTTTGCAGTCCCGTTTCGTCGTTGCAGTCGACCATCACGTTGCCGAGAATCGCTTCCATGATATCTTGCTCCTTCCGTTATCCTCCGTCATCGTGCTTTCAACGGATCACGAATCATGTTGTTGAAATAACACCGATTCCTCGCCTTCGCGGCGTCTTTCATTCCGCCTTTGACGCCGCCTCATCCCGGCCGGTCAGGCGCAGGTTGAGGGCGGTCAGTTCGGCGCTGTGCGTTTCGATCGCGCGCGGCGAAAGGTTGGGCGCGAGATCGTCGAGGAACAGCGCGTTGTGTTTGATTTCGGCCAGATCGAGGATCAGTCCGGGAATGTTGTAAAAGCCGATCTCGCCGTGCGGGTCTCTGCCCGCGGGGCGGCGGTTCGTCAGCAGAGCCACCGTGCGCGCGCGTTTTTTCAGGCGTGTGAGGATCGGCGTGTTGTTCTCGCTGCCCATCATCAGGTGGTCGCCGAGGATGACCACCGCCGTTTCGCGTCCGCCCGGCTGTTTCCCGACGAAGTCGACGAAATCGCCGAGCAGATAATCCAGGCAGGCTACGCAGTACTCGTGGCTCATGGGCGGCACGGCGGGCGACACCTTGTCCTTCAGGCGGGCGTCGGGAAGCCCTTTCGTAAAGTGCGTGTCGACCGTCAGCAGCGTCAGGTTGAACGGCCGTCCGGCGGCGGCCAGACGCGCGTATTCGATCTTCGCCTGCTCGAACAGGTCGGCGTCGTGCGCGCCCCAGACCGTTTTTTCGCAGCCTTTTTCGAAGTCCTGGAACCCCTTGACGCGGTAGCCCAGCATTTTCATCAGGCCGCCCGTGCCGCCAAAGCCGAGCTCGCATCCCGCCAGAAACAGGCAGTCGTAGCCCGCCCGCCGCATCACCTTCGTACAGGACGGCAGGCGGCTGCTTTTCAGCCGGTCGAAAATATCGTCGCCGGCGCCGCCGAAAAAGGCGGGGAACGAAGTCTGCGTCGCGTACAGCGCGCCGATGGTCCAGGTCGCGCCGCTGACGCATTTGTAATCGTCCCAGAGCGTCCAGCCGGAATCGGCGAGGCGGTGCAGGCAGGGCAGCGAAGCGGGAAAGTCTTCCCGGTTCAAAAAATTGGTCTCCAGCGATTCGCAGTAGATGACGACGACGTTTCTTCCCGCTTCGGCCTCGAGGTCGGCTTCTTCGAGAGGCGGCCGCCGCGCTCCCAGCGCCGCGAAAAGTTCCGCCTCGGAACAGGCCGAGGCCCGCGCGAACTGCCGCCGGACGTTCAGCATCTCCCGATAGACCGAGGTCACGGGCGAAAAGGCGATCGCCAGCGCGCAGAGCGCCAGCAGGCAGCGGCGCGGCCAACGACGGTTCTCGAGCGAAGTGCGCCGCAGCCGCCCCGTCCAGTTCAGCCAGACGGCGGTCAGGACCAGCGCCGTGATCGCGATAAAGACGGCGCTCGTCGCCGCCATGACGACCGGCGCCATGCGCAGCATGTCCCAGTCGAGCCGCATGAAAATGAAGTAGTCGAGATTGCGGTTCAGCACCTTGCAGCAAACCGCCTGCGCCGCCGCCAGGACGTAGCCGAGCAGTACCGCCAGCGAGCCGAGCTTCCGGTTTTTTATGAGAAAAAAACCGGCGGCGGCGAAGGGCAGAAAAAACAACAACGCGTCTTGAACGCACTTTTCCATGCCGAAAGACCTTTCTTTCTCAGCTTCAAAATTGAAGAGAGAAGCGATATCCGCCACTTTATGCGATATTGTAGCACGTCTGCGGCGTAAAATAATCCGCCGCGCGGGTCGCGAAAGATCCGCGCGGCGGAAACGAGGGCATGGAAACGCGCGTGCGCGCTGCCGTTTTTTGTTTCTAGAACACGTTGCGGTACATGATCACGATCAGGACGACGGGCAGGCCGTAAGTGACCCAGGGCATCCACCAGTCCTTGACTCTCCAGGTGTGGCTTTCGCTCAGGCCCTTGTTCGCTTCTTCCATGTAGCCCTTGAACTTCAGCACGAAGGAAACGTAGAGCGAAACGAGCAGCGCGTCGACGGGCATCATCACGTTGCCCGACAGGTAATCGGCGAAGTCGAAGATGCTCTTGCCGAGGACCCGGTACGTGGACATCCAGCCGTGCCCTTCGCTCAGCGAATAGGCGCAGGGCAGGCTGAGCACGAACATGATGAAGACGACGATCCAAGTCATCTTGCTACGCTTCACCTTGAAGAAATCGGCGAAGCAGGCCACGGGAGCTTCGAGGTATCCAAGGCCGGAGGTGTAGCCGGCGACGGCGACGAGAATGAAGAACAGCGAAGCCCAGAACGACCCCATGGGCATCTTGCCGAAGACGACGGGCATGACTTCCATGACCAGGCCGACGCCGCTGGAGTTGGGATCGGCGCCGTAGACGAGCAGCGCCGGGAAGATGACCACGCCGGCGATCAGCGCGAAAGAGGTATCCATGGTCACGACCATGGCGGCGTCCTTGGGCATGTTGTCGGTGTCGCTGCGATAGGAACCGTACACGACGGCGGTGGCGATGCCGACGCCGATGGAGAAGAAGCTCTGCCCGAGGGCATACAGCCACACTTCGGGATTGCCCAGCTGGCTGAAATCGGGGCTGAGATACCATCTCAGGCCGTCCATGGCGGTCTTGCCGACGCCCTCGACGGGGCTCAGCGTCAGCGAACGGACGGCCAGCGTCACGATCATGACGCCGAGGATGGGCAGCAGCCACTTGCAGAGCTTTTCGACGCCTTCCTTGACGCCGCGCGAGATCGCCATGCCGAGCGCGGCGAAGACGACGACGGTGTAGGCGATCAGCTCGAAGGGGTTTTTCATGAAATCGTTGAACATCACTTTGGTCTGCTCAAAGGTTGAACCGGCGAAAACTCCGCTCAGGGCTTTGACGGCGTAGCGGACCATCCAGCCGATGATAACCGTGTAGTAAGCCATCAGCACGATGCAGGCAATGGCGCCGATCCAGCCGATCAGCGACCAGCCGATCTTCTTCTCGCGGACAAAACCGACGATGGGTGTCGCCTTCATGCGGCGGCCGATGCTCAGCTCGCCCAGGAACAGGGGCAGCCCGATGAAAACGCAGATCAGCACGTACGCCAGCACGAAAGCGCCGCCGCCGAACTTGCTGGTCAAATAGGGAAAACGCCAGACGTTGCCAAGGCCGATGGAGAATCCGGCGGCCGAGAGAATAAAGCCGATGCGACTGCCAAAACCGTCTCGTTTCTGTTCTTCCATAATGATCCATTCCTTTCTCTTTCGATAATCCATGGCCGCGTTTCACGGCCGGCCGTTTCGCTCCCCGCCCGCGGCGGAGGCTCGATCACAGGTGGAACTTCGCCGCTTCGAAAAGAGCCGTCTTCAGATGTTCAAGGTCGATCCAGCGGTAATCGGCGTCGGCGTCCCCGGGATCGTCAAATCCCTGCAGCGACAAATGGCTGATCGCCCGGTCGAGTATGTCCCGTTCGCTGCCCTCCCATGAGTTTTTTTCAGACAGGACAACGGAGCGATAGGGGCTTTTGTTGAGACGGTTGTTCGCCGACAGCGGATGCGTGACGAGATGCCAGCCTTTCTCCATGTAATCGGAAACGGCCTGCAGAACATCCAGCGGCGTCCCCCTCACCAAAAGCGTTTCGCCCAGCTGTGCCGACTGCACGTCGGGATTGTTTGTGATGATCATGAGTCGCTGACCTCCGAAAAATTGTCGCTGCATATCAAGGCATAAACAGCTTTAGCAAACCTCCAACGAATGATCCAAAGAAGCGCAGTTCGTGAAAAAATTCATTATTGCGGCGCGACAAAAAGGCCGGCAGAACCCGACGAGGTTCCGCCGGCCTGTTGTTTTGTACGGGATCGCCAGAGAAAACGCTTTCTCCTAGAACGCCTTGAAGATCGTCTGCGTGTCGATCGGCGTGACCATCGCCTCGAGCGCCTTTTCGAGCAGCTTGCGGCGGGCCTTTTTGTCTTCCGCGTCGCCCAGCTCGGGCTTGCCCACGGGGTGGGGGATGGCGACGCCGGGGACGATCCGGTTGGAGCCGACGGTCATCATGATCGGCACGATCGTGGCGATCTGCACGACGGGGATGCCGGCGGCCTTCTCGATTTCACGCGACATCGATGCACCGCATCGAGTGCAGGAGCCTCAGGTGGAGGTGAGAATAGCGGCGTCGACGCCCGCGGCTTTCAGCTCCGGGCCGATCTCCTGGCCGAACTTCTCGGCCCAGGCCACGGCCGTGCCGGTGCCGGTGGTGCAGTACACGTACTTGTAGATCTTGCCGATCTTGCCCTCTTTCTCCAGCTCGCGCATCTCGTCGAGCGGCAGCACCACATCGGGGTTGGCGTTGGCCCACTGCGTGTCGTAGCCGCCGTGGATGGACTCGTAGTTCTCGGGGGTGAGGTCGTTGAGGCCGGTGATGTCGTAGCGGCCGTAAGACTCCGCGGAAGAGACGCGGATCTTGTCGGGATTGCCCTTGGGAACGATACCGCCGGAGGTGATCAGGGCGATGGTGGCGTGCTTGAGATCCTTGACCGGAGCGCAGGGCTCGATCTTTTTGAAGGTCGGCATCTCGTACTCGGTCTGGAACGGCTCGCCGGCCATCTTCTTGAGCAGCATCTCAAGGCCGCGCTGAGCGCCGTTCTTCTCGTGGAAGAAGACGCGTCGGAAGCCGCGGCTGATGTAGTTCTCGTCGGCGGCAGGGCCGAGAGTTTCCTTCTTGAGCAGCTTGAGCGCCAGCGAGCTCATGGATTTGGCCGCGTCCTTGATGCCGCGGGCGCTGTTGGCGGTCTTGACGATGAAGACTTTCTTGGCGAAGGACTCGGCGCCGGGATTCTCGGGATACATGCCGGTGACGACGGGAATGCCCAGCGTGTCCTGCACGGCGGCGCAGATGTCGCCGCAGGCCATGCCGTAGCGTCCGGCGAAGAACGCCGGGCCGGCGATCAGCAGATCGGGCTTGTAGCTGCCGATCATCTCGAGCAGCGTTTTCTTGGCTTCTTCGTTGTGTTCGTTGAAGTAGTTGTCGCCGCAGATCACCGTGCCGACGATCTCGGCTTCTTTGCCCAGCTCGGCCTGAAGGGCGGCGCCGGGGCCGACCTTGCCGTCGCGTTTTTCGGGCGGCACGTGGGCCATTTCTTCTCCGCCGATGCCGGCGTAGAACTGGTTGATGTAATGAACGATGCGGAACGTCATGACCGATCCCCTCCTTACACCCAGAGCGAGCCGGACTTGTTGAAGCCGGTCTCGCAGGTCGAGCCGATGATCGACTGCAGTTCGACGTACATGGAACCGTCGGGACGAAGGCTCTCGGCCGCGCCGCCGGAAACGTGGGCGATGGACTCGATGAAGCCGATCACTTTCTTCATGGCCGGCACTTCGAGCATCTCGTTGACGTTGCCGCAGGATACGAAGGCCGTCATCTGCGGCGTGGCGTCGGCCAGCCCCTGCGAGGCGCCGTCGGTGCCGGACGCTTCGTCGGCGATGACCACAGTGCTCATGCCCAGCGCTTCGCACTTGTTGACGTTCAGGCAGAGGTCGCTGTCGGGATTGCCGTAGCCCTCTTCGGTGATGATCACGCCCTTGGCGCCGAGCTCGCGGCAGAGGCGGGCGTTGAAGGACGAGGCGCGCTCCTTGCCGGCGAGGACGACCGACTCCTGCGTGGGGATCATGCCCAAGAAGTTGACGGTCTTGCCGTGCTGGGCGTACAGCTCGGAAACCACCGGGTCGTGCAGGTGGTGCCAGGTCGTGGTCTTGTCGCAGGCGGACACGCAGTTGCCGGAGACCATGGCGCCGTCGAGCACTTCGTTGGGGTGCAGCAGCGTGGGCAGGCAGGTCTTAACGTCGGCGCCGTACACGTACGTGTCGTGCAGCAGTCCCTGCGTGATGCACATGCAGAGGTGGACGACGGGCGGCAGGTCGGGATACTTTTTCAGCTCTTCGGCCACCGTGCCTTTTTCGAAAACTTCCGTGGCGTCGATCTTCGCATCCTTGCAGCAGTCGGCCAGCCAGACGGCGGCTTTCAGGCCGCCGATGCGGATCGCTTCCTCGTATTGATGCTTTTCCAGGTCCTTGACGGGCTGGGCGATCAGCACCACGTTGAACAGCCCCGCGAACGGGCTGAACTTGGCGGCGGGGCCGCTCATGTCGATAAAGCCTTCCTGGAATCCCATGATCGGGCCGACGGTGACCACGCCGGCGCCGTCGAGCACGAACGTCGCGCCTTCACCCGCCGTGTCGTTGGGGCCGATCACGGAAGCGAAATAGCTTTCGCCGCCTTCGAGCTTGACGCGCGGCTCGATCACGTCCTTGACGGGGATGATGCGCACCGATTCGCCGGGACGGGCCAGATCGACGTCCCATTTTTCGATGCGGTCGTCGTCGGACAGCGCCGCGATCAAGCCCGCTTTGTCGACGTAGAGCACGCCGTTTTCCATGCGGGTTGGACTGCCCCACTCAAGCCCGGTCACGTGAGCTTTGCGAAGTTCCAGTCTCATAGAAGCATTCCTCCTCAGCTTGTTGAATATTATTTATGGTTCTTCGCCTTATTTGAAATGATAAAGAATGCTCTCACAAAAAAAACCGTTGCAAATTACCAGATTTCATGAGTTAATACGCCCGGAGATTCGTATCAATCATACAGGGTGAGGTGAAATGATGAAAAATAGCAAAATAGATGAGATGACATTAATACAAAAATGCGCTCAGGAGATCGCTTCTTCCACAGCGGCGATCATCGGCCATAACCTCATCATCACCGACGTGGACGGCAAGATTATCGGCGCCAGCCAGAGTGAGCGCATCGGCCAGCTGCACGAGGCTTCGCTCGAAGTGGTGCGCACCGGCACGGCCTCCGAGACGACGCGAGAGCAGGCGCGCCAATTCAGGGGCACGCTCCCCGGCGTCACGTTCCCGATCCAGAACCTGAACGGACGCACCGTCGGCACCATGGCGCTGACGGGCGTGCCGGACGAAGTGCGCCCGTTCGGGCTGATCGTCAAAAAGCAGATCGAGATCCTGCTGCGCGAGCGCGAGCTTTACGTTTACTCCAGCAGCCGCGAGAGCATTTTGCAGGACCTCATCCACGATCTGGAGACTTTCGTCCCCGGCGTCGGCAACGAGACCATGCTTCAGTCGCGGGCCATCGAGCTCGGGTACGATCCGAGCCTGTTCTATATCCCCATCGTCGTCGACCTCTATCAGTTCGGCCGCTACGCGCTGGAGGTCCGACGCGAGTGTCGGGACGGGGAGGTGGAGATGCGCATCCTCAACATCAAGAAGGCCGTCCTCGCGGAAATGCGCGGCATCTTCTCCCATCCTCGCACCGTCTCCAGCATCAGCGGCAACAACCGCTTCGTCACGCTCCATGCCGTCAAGGACGCCGACCACGCCGACCCGCAGCACGAAAAGGCGGCGCTTGCCCAAGTCGTTGGACTCTCGCAGAGTCTGTTGGACCGGCTCGAGGACTACGGGCTGAAAGCCGCCATCGGCATCGGCTCGCCGGCGCACAGCGTTGCGGCGCTGTCGTTCAGCTGTCAGGAGGCCCGCAAGGCGCTGATGCTGGGCAAAAAGTTCAAACAGCGTCCCGGCGTGTACTGCATCGCCGATTTCCGCATGGAAGACGTGATCTCCACCATCGACGCGCCCGTGCGCATCCGTTTCATCAAGGCCTTGACGGGCAATCTGCGCGGCAAATCCGACTGGCCGGAGCTGGAAAAGACGATCCGAGCCTGGTGCGAAAGCGGCTTCTCGCTGGTGGAGACGGCGCGGCGGCTCCACATCCACCGCAACACGCTGATCTACCGTCTCGAGAAGATCAAGCGCCTCACCGGCGAGGATATCCACAGCTTCCATGCCTGTTTCAACTTCTATTTCGCCCTGCTGCTCGGCCAGTATTCCGGCCCCGCGGCCAAAGAGAGCGCCGTTCCGCCCGCCGAAGGATGAAAGCGAAACGCCCGCCGAACCGAAAAAAGCGGCCGGAGGCTGATGAGTCGAATGTCATCAGTCTCCGGCCGCTTTCGACATTGAAAATCGGTATCAGAAGCGGGCGAAGTTCAGTTCGTTGCCGTGCGCCGTGATCAGGCGCGCCACGTCTTCGGTCTTCACGTAGACGGTGGCGGTGTTTTCGTTGGGGTGGATGCCCATCTTTCTGCCGCGGAAATCGTCGTCGAAATAAACCGTCACCTGGCGCCCTTCGTCGTTGAGGACGCCGAAGGGCGTGACCGAGCCCCTGGCGAGGCCGAGGATCCGGTTCAGCTCTTCTTCCGAGGCGAAACTGAGGCGGCGCGTGCCGAAGCGCGCCTTGAAGTCTTTCAGGTCGACGCGCTTTTCTTCCTTGACGGTGATCAGATAATAGCGCTGCTTCTTGTCGTCATGGACGAAAAGATTCTTGGCGATCGCCTCGACGTGAGGCAGGCCAAGCGCCAGCATTTCGTCGATGGTATAGACGGGATCGTGTTCCACCTTTTCGTAGGCGATCCCTTCGGCGTCCAACATCGCGATCACTTCTCGCTTGTTCACTGCTGTTCAGCTCCTTTGTCTCAAGATGTTTTGATCTTGCCGCGCCGGCCGTTCCGCTGTCAAAAACGGCGCCGTCCGTGCAGCGAAAGGGCGCGGCGGCGGGCCGGCGAGGTTCGTCGCCGTATGGCCGAGCGCTCCCTCGGGATCTGGACAAAACGGCGGCCCATCGCTGCTTCTGCCCTCGACGGCGTTGTATGCGAAAACTCCCTGCGCTCACCGCGGCGCGAGGCAGCCGCGGGAGAGCATGTGGGAAAGGAGCTGCGAGATGCTGCCGTAACCGGTCTTGTTCAGGATCGACGACACGCAGCCTTTGATCGAGCTGGGCGAGAGAGCGAGCGCGGCGCCGATCTCTTCGCGGCTTTTGGATTCGCAGAGCATGCAGAGCAGTTTGATCTCGCGGTGCGTAAAGACGCCGGCGAACGGGTCGATCTGAACGGAGCAACTCTTCGTTGGGATAGATCTGGTAGCCGCCCGTCGTGCCGCGGGCGCAGGTGACCAGCCCCTCCTGCATGCAGTTGTAGTAGAAGAGGAACGAATCGACGCCCCGCTCGCGCGCGTCGGCGATCAGCGACGAGTCGGACAGCCCCGTGAGGAACATGATCTTGACGGAGGGCGAGCTCTTTTTTATCGCGGCGGAACTGCTGAGCGCGCCCCGCACGTTGTCGAGGGCGAGGTCGAACAGAAGCAGGTCGGGGCGCAGTTTTTCGCAGACGCCGGGCGCGTCTTCCGTGCGCTCCAGCTCGGCGGCGACCGCGAAATCTTTTTGCGCGGCAAGGCAGTCCGAGAGCAGGCGACGGATCAAGTTATGGCGGCTGATAACGACGATATGAACCATCTGTTCTTTTTTTGACCTTTCTGCGGGTAATTGAAGCTTTTTCAAGATGCTAACGTTTTATCGGGCCTCATGTCAAGGACTTTCGGCTAATTTTCTTGGCGCAATTTTAGCCGAAAGGGCCTTGCGGCGCGCGGCGGCTGTGAAATAAAATAAATAGAAACGCGGGGACATGCCCCGGCGATTGGCGGCACGGACCGCCATTTTTCAAGGAGGAAAAACGATGAAAAAGCTTCTTGCGCTCGTGTTTGTGCTGGCAATGGCCGCCATGGCCTGGGCCGCTCCGCTGGATTGCGGCTACTTTACGGCCGACGTGCCCGAGGGCTGGACGTTCGAGATGGTCCAGCAGGACGACAATTCCGTCACCGGCGTGCTCAAGGCTCCCGACAACACGCTGGCGTTCACCGTGTCGGCGCTCAAGGCTTCCGAACAGCTGACGGTCAAGACGGCTGCCGGGCAGTTCGCTCAGGCTCACGGCGCGACCGATCTCGCCAAAATGGACGGCGAGGGAGAAAGCTATGAGTACACCGCGACGGTCAACAACGCGCCCGTGTACGCGCAGATTTTCGCCATCGACGATACCGCCATCGGCTACATCGCCGTCGCCGGCGACCACGAGAGCGAGCTCGCCACGAACGTCTTCAACTCCATCGAGTTCAAGGAATAGCGCGCCTCTGGCTGAAGGGTCGGAACAAAAGCCGCGGTGGTGGCCTCCATCGAGATAAAGGATCACGACTTCCCTTCGAGATCGTCGGCGATTCCATCTATCTTGAGGAGGACGCCTATCTGTTTGCCAAGACGCAGCGCGGCGACGCGCTGTCTGTCAAAAACTAACCGCTCCATAATTTTAAGGAAGGATCTCTTCAAAGGCAATAGTGACCGCCCCGCCTCTCTCGGCACACGAGAAAGGCGGGGCGGTTTTTTGCGCGGCAGCGACGAAATGTCTTTTGTATGATACGTTGTGAAGGCTGTAACGGAGACCTTTCTCGCGAAAATGCTCCGTGTGGAGCAGAAGCGCGGGGATTTTCGTTTTGCCGCGATTGGAACGCAAATGAGTTTCGATTCAACTCGATTGGAACGAAAAATTATTTTCGTCCCAATAAGCTGGCGTTGCACGGAATATCGTATCGGCGCGACGCAAGACCGTAAAGAAAGCCGCGCGAAAGGCGTCAATATTAAATTAATACTAATTCTTGATAGAAAGTATTAACATAGTTTCCTGGGCGCTGCGGAGGAGTTCAGTCGCTCGGGACTCCCTCGACCGCTGCACGGTCTGCGCAGCTCGCTTTGTGAATCTCCTCCGCAGCGCCTCTGTATTCGGCATTTTAATTGAGAAATAGTATAAGAGGGAATTCTCAACGGCGCGGCTCGTTGGGAATTCCCTTTTATACCAATTCTTGACAGAAGTATTGGCATGGCTTTCGGGGGCTGCGGGGGCGTCTGGCCACGCGGGACCATCCCGATTGCCGCGCAGTCTGCGCAGCTCGCTTTGTGAATTTCCCCCTCAGCTCCTTTGCGTTCGGTCTTTTAATTAAGAAATAGTATTATCTTTCTTCACGGCGCAGCGGCGTCTGTGCGATCGAAAAGCGCGTCTGCCGGCGGTATCGTGGTTATGACGGACAAATACGTAGAAATAGCGTTAAAGTCCATGAAAATAATTAATGCATCGCTTGGGATGTAATGCTATTATCATTATAATTATTAAGAATGGATACGCAAAAACGCCACGTGCAGAGAGGACGCGCCCGCCGTGCAGAATATCGCCGTCAAGGACCTTTCCTTCGCGTATGTGAAGGACAAGCTGATACTGAAAGATATCGAGCTCTCCGTCGCGGCGGGGGAGTTCGTCTGCCTGCTGGGGCAGTCGGGCTGCGGCAAGAGCACGTTTCTGCGCCTGCTGGCGGGGCTGGAGCGTCCTACCTGCGGCGAGATCACGCTCGACGGCCAACCGATCGTGGGCGCGGGACTGGATCGCGGCGTGGTCTTTCAGGATTACGGCCTGTTCCCGTGGATGACGGCGGGCGAAAACATCATGCTGGCGCTGAGACAGCGTTTCCCCGGGCGCGGCGCGGACGAGCTGAAGGCGGTCGCGCTGGAAAAACTGCGCGAGGTCGGTTTCGACAGCGCGGTCTTCCGCAAGCTGCCGCGCGAGCTGTCCGGCGGCATGCAGCAGCGCGTGGCGATCGCGCAGGCGTTCGCCGTCGATCCGCCGGTGCTGCTGATGGACGAACCGTTCGGCGCGCTCGACGCGGTGACGCGCGCCATGCTTCAGGATCTGGTCTCGGAGCTGTGGGCGAAGCATGAGCCGAAAAAAACCGTCTTTTTCGTCACGCACGATGTGGACGAGGCGCTGCTGCTGGGCAGCCGCGTCGTCGTGCTGGGGCAGTCGCCCAGCGGCGTAATCTTCGACTGCCGCGTTCCCGCGGCGGAGCGTGCCTCGCGCAGCTCCCGCTTCGAAAACGCGGAGTTCGTTCGCCTGCGCGAGACGCTGATCCGGCACATCAACCGCGACGTGGCGGAGCGCCTGTCGCGCAGCGGCTTGTTTGCGCATGGAAACGGCGCCGTCGATTAAGCTACAAGCACCATAATTTATCTCTATAGAGGAGCGTTCTTTATGTCTGTGAAGAAAAATGCTGTCCGTCTGTTTGCCGCGATGAGCCTGGCGCTTGTCGCCTCGGCCGTCGCTTCCGCCGCCCCCGAGCGAAACGTCGTGCGCTGGAACTACGGCACGAGCGGCAACGTGCTCGTGACGATCGCCGAGAACAAGGGATATTTCAAGGACGAGGGACTGACGATCGAGCCGGTCCTCGCCAACGCCAACGCCGACGCCATGACGCTGCTCGCCACCGGCAAGGTGGACGTGGTTTCCAACTCCGGCACGGCCGCGCCGCTGCAGCAGATCGCCGCCGGCATCGATCTGACTATCTTCGGCGGCCACATGGTGACCGGCTGTATGCCCGTGATCGCCCGTGCCGGCGCGGAATGGAACGGCGTGCAGTCGCTGATCGGCAAAAAGTTCGCCTGCAACCCTTCGTACTTCGCCTTCACCGGCGCGGTCATGGATCTGGGCTACGAGGATCCGCTCAAGGCCGTCAACTGGGTGACCTACTCGGGCTACAACGAAGCGCTGGCCGCCGTCGTGCGCGGCGAGGTCGACTACGCGTTGATGGGCACGGGGCAGAACTTCAACGTCAAGAAAATGAACGACGTCAAAATCGTCACCTATCAGAGCGAAGTGATGCCCAACTACTCCTGCTGCCGCATGGAGGCCCAGACGGAGTACGTCAAGAAGAATCCCGAGACGATCAAAGCCGTCCTGCGCGCGCTGTTGCGGGCGCAGAGCTACTATGAGAGCCACCGCGACGAAGCCGTCTCCATGCTGGCCAAGAAGATCGGCGCTTCCGACGAATACGTGGCCGCCTACATGCTCGACGCCGCTCACTACGTCGTCAACGCCGACCCGCTCAGCAAGTCGGTCGTCCGCGCTTGGGGCATCCTCGACAAGACGGGTTTTCTGAGCGAAAACGCCCGCAACATCAAGATCGAAGACCATATCGACACTGAGCTGTATCGGCAGGCGCTTGCGGATGTCAGCGCCGCCCACGGCAGCGAGGATCCCGCTTTCTACGAACGTCAGCGCGCCTTCTTTGCGGAAAACAACTAAGCGGCGGGAACGGACTTCGCGATGGGCAGGCTGAGATATTTTTTCGGCAAATACTGGCTGACTTTCTGTATCTGCGCTTCGCTCATCGCGCTGTACGTTTACATGACCGAGACGGGGCGTGCCAATCCTTATCTGTTCCCGCGCGTCGACGCCATCCGCAAAGTCTTCGCCGGCGAAGGGCGCACGATGTTCGTGAACCTGCTGGCGTCGATGAAGCTGATGATCCCGTCGATCGCCGTCTCCCTGGGCGTGGCGCTGTTCGTCGGCACGGTTCTGGGCATGAATGAGCGGCTGCGCGACGCGCTGTATCCGGTGATTTACATGTTCAGCGTCGTGCCGTCGATTTTGTTGTCGCCGTTCGCGCTGCTGCTGGCGCCGGATTTCTGGAGCGCCTCGGTGTTCCTGATCGTTTACGGCACGGTCTGGTCGACGCTGTTCGCGGCCATCACGGGCATCATGACTATCGATAAGCGCTATCTCGACAAGGCGGCGACGCTGGAACTGAAAGGTTTCAAGCGTCTCGTCAAGGTCATCCTGCCGGCGGCCAGCCCGTCGATCCTTGCCGGATTCGTCAACTCACTGCGCAGCACGTTCGTGATGCTGGTCTATTCGGAGATGTACGGCGCGCAGTACGGCATGGGCTTTTTCGTGAAGAAGTACGCGGAGTTCGGTCTCTACGACTACACCTGGGCGGGATTTTTATTCATGGTGCTGGTGCTGGTCGTGGTGATGCAGTTTTTCGAGCAGATCAAGAAACGTATGCTCCGCTGGACGATGAATGTCCGAGCGCAGTAAGGCTTTGAACAGAAGCCGTCGCGCAGAAGCGGAGAGAAAAAACAAAGGATTGAAGCAAGGGCCTCCATGGGACCAGCTCCGGACATGAACCGCCGCTAAGCGCCGGAGAATGAGCAAGAGGGAATCTCCGACGGCCATACGCCGTTGGGGGATTCCCTCTGCCATGTGCGATTTTTTACGTTTTTCTTCGTGTCTTTGCGGGTACTTTCGTTTTTTCCAAACTTACTCGGCCAGCGTGCCCATGGGGTCCCACGGGAAGAAGTGCAGCGGCTCGGTTTCCAGCGCGGCGAGCTGCTTCTCGCTGAGGTGCTTTTTGTTGATCACGGCCTGGTAGACGTACTCGTCGAACCAGCCGCCGTCCATCAGATAGTAGCCTTTGTCGCCGTGCTCGTCGCCCCAGCTGTTTTCAATCTTCCAGCGGTTGGGCTGCCCGGCGGCGTCGAGGTTGACGCCGGTGATGACCATGGCGTGGTTCATGGCGCTGTCGCGCAGGTCGAGACGCTCGCCCTTGGTCATGGCGAAGTCCATCGCGAAGGTGCCTTCGTAGTCGAAGCAGGCGTCGCTCCAGATGCCCATGTCGCGCGCGCCTTTCTTGCCGACGTCGGAACCGAACCAGACGCACTCGCCGTCTTTGAGCTGGCGCACGATCAGGTCTTTCAGCTCGTCCATGGGCAGGTTGAGATAACGCACGGGACGCCCCTCGGCGACGTTGCCCAGCCAGTCGATGGCGACGGCGCGGTAGAACGGCTTGTCGGCGGTGGGAGAGTTGATCAGGCTGACGTAATCGTTTTTCAGGTCGAGGCCGACGTACTTTTCGTAAAAGCTTTTCGGGGTCAGGTCGCGGTCGGCGTGGAAGTTCTTGTCCTTGTCGACGTACTCGAAGTCGAACGTCTGCGGCGGCTGGCCGAAGCACAGGCACAGCAGCGCGTGCACTTCGTCCATGATCCGCAGCCTCAGGGCGCGCGGGTCGCCGCCCGCGGCAACCTCGGCGCGCAGCAGGGCGGCGCCGCGGCGCAGCTTGGCGTTGAGCAGTTTGTTCATGTCGGCGGTGTTGCTGCTCTGGAACGTCTCTTCCATGGCCGACTTGGGGGCGACGCCGTACTTCTCGACCAGGTTGACGAACATGTCCCACTGGCCGCCGTCCTGCACCGCGGTGTCGAGCACATAGCTCAGCAGCCGGTCGTCGACGGGCCTTCCGGCCAGGGCGATGACGCTTTCGAGGAAGTAGTTGGCCTTTTCGAACTTGTCCCAGAAGGCCATGTAGTTCTGTGAAAACTCCAGCTCGGCGAGGTTCAGCTTTTTGGCGGTGAGCTCGCGCAGCACGTTGAGCGCGGCGAAGATCCAGCAGCGGCCGCTCTTTTTCTGATTGGCGGCGGGCAGCGTGGGCACGACGTGCGAAAAGCGGAACTGCGCGGCGTTGCGCCCTTTGGAACTGAACGTGACGTCGCCGATGCCGTGCTTCGACAGCGCGTTGCCCACCGCCCGGTACAGCGCGCTGCCCTCGTAGCGCGCCCGGTACTCGGCGCGCTGCCGTTCGGAAATCCCTTCAAATGACATGACTCTCTCTCCTTCGTCAGAATGTGCCGGCCGTATGTCCGGCGGCCGATGTCTCCGCCGCTATCATAATGCGGCCGCCCGCGCTTTACAAGCGGAAGTTTTGTACTTTACCGCCCGCGCCGGCGCAAAATCTCGTCGAGCAGGCGGTGGGCGGCCTCGTCCTTGCTCATCAGCGGCAGTTCGGTCTCGGCGTCGGCGGTGATCAGCGTGAGGACGTTGGTGTCGGCGCCGAAGCCGGCGCCGGCGACTTTGAGGCTGTTGGCGGCGATCATCTGCACGCGCTTTTTGGCGAGCTTGACGCGCGAGTTCTCGAGCAGGTTCTCCGTCTCCATGGAGAAGCCGCAGATGAACTGATCGGCGCGGTGCTCGCCCAGATATTTGAGGATGTCGGCGGTGCGTTCCAGCGGCAGGTTCATGTCCGAGTCCTGTTTCTTGATCTTGTTCTCGGAGGCCGCGGCGGGGCGGTAGTCGGCGACGGCGGCGGCCTTGACGACGATGGTGCTCCGGTCGAAGCGCGAGACGACGGCGTCGAACATGTCCTGCGCGCTGACGACGCTGACCAGATCGACGAAGAGCGGTTTTTTCAGCCCGACGGGGCCGGACACCAGCGTCACCTGCGCGCCGCGCATGGCGGCGGCGCGGGCGACGGCGTAGCCCATGCGGCCCGTTGAGTGGTTGGTGAGGAAGCGCACGGGATCGAGCGCCTCTTGCGTGGGGCCGGCGGTGACGAGCACGCGCTCGCCGGTCAGGTCTTTTTCGCAGGCGGCGAAATGCTCGATGAACTCGAGGATATCCTCCGGCTCGGGCATTTTGCCGCGCCCCGTGTCGCCGCAGGCCAGGCGCCCTTCGGCCGGCTCCATCACGTGCCAGCCGCGGCGGCGCAGCGTGGCCAGGTTTTCCTGCGTGGCGGCGTTGTCGAGCATGTGGGTGTTCATGGCGGGCACGACGATGCGGCAGCCTGTAAACGGCAGCACGGTGCTGGTGAGCATGTCGTCGGCGATGCCGTGGGCGATTTTGGCGATCACGTCGGCGGTGGCGGGCGCGATCACGAGCGCGTCGGCCTCGGCGGCCAGCGCGATGTGGCGGACGACGGACGGGTCGGCGCGGTCGAACACGTCGTCGAAGACGCGGCGGTGGGTCAGGGCCTCGAACGTGACGGGCGCGACGAACTGCTCCGCGGCCTTCGTCATCACCACCTGCACCGCGCAGCCGCGCTTCGTCAGGGCCGAAGCCAACGACGCGATCTTATAGGCGGCGATGCCGCCGCTCACTCCCAGCAGAATGTTTTTCCCCTCGAGCATGAAAAGCGCCTCCTTCACAAGGCGAAGATGAGTTGCCGTTCCCGCGCCAAGTATACCAAAAAGCGGACGGCGCGCGAAAAAAATCCGCGCCCCCGCCCTTGCGAAAAATTGCTCGGCCGTTATACTGAAAGCGCACGATCGCCGCGAGGAATTCGCGGCATGACACATATTGCGGGAGGAAAAAACATGCTTCTTCTGTTCGACGTGGGCAACACCCACGTTACCATCGGCGGCTACGACGGCGACCGCCGCCTATTCACGGGGCGCGTGGCCAGCGACCGGCACAAGACCGAAGACGAGTACGCCATGATCGTCGAGAGCGTGCTGCGCATGCACGGTTATGCGCTCGGCGACGTGGAAGACGGCGTCATCAGCTCCGTCGTGCCCGTCGTCACGCAGGCGCTGGACCGCGCCTTTCAGCTGCTCTGGCACAAGCGCATGATGGCCGTGACCACGGCGCTCGACCTCGGCCTGACGATCATGACCGACGCGCCCGAACTGCTCGGCAAGGATCTGATCGTCGACGCCGTGGCCGCGAAAGTCAAATATTCCTGTCCGATCCTCGTCTTCGACCTCGGCACCGCCACCACCTGCTCGGTCATCGACAAGGACGGCCGCTACCGCGGCGGCATGATCGCGCCGGGGCTCGGCATCTCCGTGGACGCGCTCGGTTCGCGCACGGCGCAGCTGCCTTACGTCAGCCTCGACGCGCCCGATCAGCTCATCGGCACCAACACGAAAAACTGCATCCGCTCCGGCGTCATGTACGGGCACGCCGGCATGATCGACGGCTTCATCGACCGCATGGAAGAGCATCTCGGCCAAAAGTGCACCGCCGTCATCACCGGCGGGCTGGCCGCCAAAGTGGCGCCGCTGTGCCGCCGCCCCATCGTCCTCGACGAATATCTGCTCTTCGACGGCCTGCGCGCGCTCTACGCGAAGAACAAAGACAGGCCGCGCGGGTAGGCCGCCGTGATCCGCATCGAGATCCCCGGCCGCGCCGAGCCGCTGGAAATCGCCCACGTCGCGCTCGACTACAACGGCACCGTCGCCGTCGACGGACGAGTGCTTGAAAGCGTCAGATCGCGCCTGCCCGAACTGCTGGAACTCGTCGGCGTCCACGTGCTCACCGCCGACACCTACGGCACCGTGCGCGCTCAGTGCGAACCGCTGGGCGTGGAGGTGCACGCCTTTCCGCGCGCGGGGGCGGGGGCCTGCAAGAAAGAGATCGTCGCCGGGCTGCGCGGCGGCGTCGCCTGCTTCGGCAACGGCTTCAACGATATTCCCATGTTCGACCTCGCCGCTCTCTCCGTCGCCGTGCTCGAAGGCGAAGGGTTCTGCGCCGCCCTGCTGCCTCACGCCGACGTGCTTGTCAGAACCGCCGCCGAAGGCCTCGACCTGCTGCTCAAACCCGACCGCCTCAGAGCGACGCTGCGGAATTGAAAATCACGATCGCCACGCAAGACACAACGAGCCGCCAGCCTGCTGTAAAACAGGTTGGCGGCTAGTTGTGTTTTAACTGCGTCCAGGCTTTAAACCGCCAGATTCACCAGCAGCCCCGTCAGCAGCGAGAAGAGCATCACGAAGGCCAGGTAGAGCGAAAAACTGCGCGGTCCCAAGACGATCTTGAGCGCGCCGAGGTTGGTGATCTTCGTCGCCGGACCGGTGATCATGAAAGCGGCGGCGCTGCCGGCGCTCATGCCGTCGGCGAGCCAGTTCTGAAGCAGGGGGATGGTGCCGCCTCCGCAGGCGTAGAGCGGCACGCCGACCGTGGCGGCCATCAGCACGCCGAAGCCTTCATGTTTTCCGAAGAGTTTGGCGAAAGCGTCGGCCGGCACGTAGCGCTGAAAGAGCGCCGACAGCAAAATGCCGGCCAGGAACCAGCCGCCGGTGGCGCGCACGTTGCGGCCGAAGTTTTTGGCGAAGCGGAACAGGACGTTGGGATCGGCGTCGCGGTTCTCCGGCGCGGAAAAGCCCGCGAAGTTGAAGACTCCCTTCCGGCAGAAAAAATGGACCAGCAATCCCGCGGCGACGCCGCAGAGAAAGCACGACAGCGCGCGCACGGCCAGCATCGTCGTCCCCAGCGCGGCGCTGTACGCGAGCAGCTGCGGGTTCAGCAGCGCCGAGGCCGTCATGAAGGCGGCCAGCCAGTCGTCGCGCATGCCCTGTGCGGAAAACGACGCGGCGACGGGGATCGTGCCGTACATGCACAGCGGCGAAGCGATCCCCAGCAGGCAGGCGGGGATGATGCCGAGCAGGCCGAGTTTTTGTCCCCGCAGCCGGCTGAAAGCGCCGTGGATCTTTTGTTTGCCGAAGACCGCCACGGCCGAACCGATCAGCATGCCCAGCAGCCAGTAACGGAAGATCTGCCGGAACTGAACGGTGAAGTAATAGCCGATGTAGACGAACTCCCGCTGCAGGACGTCAATCAAGGGAGACCAGCCTGTACTTGCGGCGGCCGAGGCCGATCTTCTCGGCGTTTTCCAGCGTGTGGAGGCCGTGGCGCGACTCGATGCGGTTTACCAGCGAGGCGCCCTCGCCGTCCTTTTGCGCGTAAACGAGGTCGACGCAGGCCTGGTCGAGCGCCACCGGGTCGCTCGAGGAAAGGATGCCGACGTCGTGCATGTCGGGTTCGTCGGGATGGCCGTCGCAGTCGCAGTCGACCGAGAGGCGGTTCATGACGTTGATGTAAGCGATGCGCGCTCCTTGTCCGAGCGCGTCGGAGACGGATTTGCCGGCTTCGCCCATGGACTCGAGGAAATGATCCTGCACGCCGCCCCAGGGATTGGTGCGGCTCTTTCCCGCGGAGTGGATCAGGCACTTGCCGGTGCGCGAGGCGAGGCCGATGGAAATGTTCTTGATCGCGCCGCCGAACCCGGCCATGGCGTGACCCTTGAAGTGCGTCAGCACCAGATAGGAATCGAAATCGGCGAAAGCTTTGCCGACAAGGTTTTCTTTCAAATGGACGCCCGCTGCGGGCAGAGAGGCGTCGCCTTTTTCGTCGAGGATCGTGAAAGGGGCGATGGCCGTGAAGCTGTGATCTTTCGCGACCTGATAGTGCATGGCCGACTCGGCGCGCGATCCTCCATACGCCGTGTTGCACTCCACAATGGTGCCGCCCGCGAGGCGGACCACGTCGGCGATCAGCTGCGGACGCAGATAGTTGCTTGCCGGCGGCTCGCCGGTGCTCAGTTTGACGGCGACCCGTCCCGACGGCTTCCAGTTCAGAGCTTGGTAGGCCCGCACCATTCCCTCCGGCGTGATGCTCTTCGTCATGTAGACGACGGGGATCTCCTTGGGCGCCGCGGCGAAAACGGACGAGACGAACGAGACCAGAACCACTAAACCCAACAGTGCGAAACGCATGAATTTCTTCATCCTGAATCACTTCTTTCATCATGAATTCACGTGCGTTGTGCCTGGCGGCCTGCGCTCCCTGCCCGGCCGTCCGTATAAAATGTTACAGCCTCGAGTGCCCTTCACGTCAAGCGCCGGCCGTGCGGTTGGCAAAATCACCGATGCGCCGGCGCGGAAAAATGAGATAATGGATTCGAAAAATCTTCCGGCAAAGGGAGCGTTTGTCATGAGCAGAAAATTGATCTTTGCGCTGGCTGCCGTACTGACGTTGGCCTGTGACGCCGGGGCGGCGGCGCGCGGCGTGATGCCGCAGGACGAATTTCTCGCCTGCTGCGCCCGCGGCAAACTCTCGCAGGTCGGCAAGGGCGTGCGCCGCAACGCCGACGTGAACCGCCTCGAAGCCACCGGCCAGAGCCCGCTGATCTGCGCCGCCGGCGAGCAGGACGACCCGCGCGTGGTCGAATATCTGGTGAAAAAGGGCGCCGAAGTGAACAAGGCCAACTTTCAGGGACTGACGCCGCTGATGGTGGCCGCCCTGCGCAACCCACGCGCCCGCATCTCGCGGGCGCTGTTGAAATGCGGCGCCGATCCGCGCCTGACCGACATGACCGGCAGCACCGCGCTGATCCTCGCCGCGCGCGGCAATCCCAGCGCCGCCGTGCTGGCCGCGCTGATCGAAGCCGCCCCCGACACGCTGAACCGGGCCAGCGCCTCGGGCGTCACGGCGCTGATGGCCGCGGCCGAAAGCGGCCGGGCGGAAATAATTGACCTGCTGCTGAAAAAGGGCGCCGATCTCCGGCCGAAAGACGCCTCCGGCCGCCGCGCCGCCGATTACGCCCGCGCCAATCCGGTCCTGCGCGGTTCGCTGTGGCCGGACCGCCTGGATCGATATCGCTGAATCCGTTCGCCGGCAGTCGAAAAACGGAAAGCGGGCGGAAGCCGATGGCATCGGGATCATCGGCTTCCGCCCGCTTCAATTGTTCCACGTGGAACAGCGCCGTTTCCCCATTTTGGGGACGGGGCTTGACAGGGAATTCGTTCCGCTCTAAGATAACGTCGTTATATAACATTGTTATCCACGGGGGAAAGGGAATGGAACGGGAGTCGGAAACGCAGGCGAAGATCCTCGCGGCGGCGACGGCGGAGTTTTTGCGAAAGGGGTTTCGCGGCGCGTCGCTGCGACAGATCGTCAAAAGCGTGGGCGTGACGACGGGCGCGTTTTACCGCTACTACGGAAGCAAGGAAGAATTGTTCGACGCGCTGGTTTTGCCGCATGCGCGGCGCCTCATGGAACTGTACGAAGCGGGCGCGGCGGATTTCAAAAGAATGGCGCCGGAAGAGCAGATCCACGCCATGGGCGAAGTGGGGCGCCGGTGCATGAAGGCCATGTACGAATACGCGCGCGCCCACCGCGACGCCTTCCGGCTGATCCTCGCGGCGCCGGAATCGTCGAAATGCGGCGGCTTCGTCCATCGCTTGACGGAACGCGAGATCGCCGAAACGCACGGCTTCATGTCGGTCATGGCGGCGCGCGGGCGCGCCGTGAGAACGCCCAGTCCGTTCTTCGAGCACATCGTCGTCAGCGGGCTTTTCACGGCGCTGTCCGAGCTGGTCGTTCACGACGTGCCGCCCGAAGAAGCGCTGAAATGCATCGACCAACTCTGCGATTTTCACCGCGCCGGCTGGGCGAAGCTGATGGGGCTGTAACAGCCCTTTTTTTATCGCCGTGTGAGTTAGTTATTTCTAATTAAATGAAGAAGCAAAAGGAGGCTTTATCGTGAGAGGAGAGCGAATATTGCCCCGGCTGATGGAGTATGCCGGAAGCTACCGCCGCCTGACGCGGGCTTCGTGGGTGTTGTCGGCGCTGTCGGCCCTGCTGGGGCTGGCGCCGTTCGTCTTCATCTGGAAGATCTGCGCCGCGGCGCTGGGCGGCGACGCCTCGGCGGACATGGCCGCCTGGGGCTGGAAAGCCGTGGCCGCGGCGGCGCTGTCGCTGGTCGTCTCCATCCTCGGGCTGATGTGTTCGCATCTGGCGGCGTTCCGCGTGGCGGTCAACATGCGTATCCGCCTCATGCGCCACATCGCCGGGCTGCCGCTGGGCAGCGCCGAAAACCTGGGTACCGGCAAGCTGCGCTCGATCGTCACCGACTGTTCGGCGGCGACGGAGAACTATCTGGCTCACCAGCTGCCCGACGCCAGCGCGACGCTGGCTTCCACGGCGGGGCTGGGGGCGCTGATCCTGTTTTTCGACTGGCGGCTGGGACTGCTCAGCCTGCTGCCGGCCTTTCTCGCGGCGCTGTCGATGCGCGCCATGGTGGGGCCCGACATGCAGCGGCAGATGGGCGATTATCAGAATGCCCTCAAGGACATGGAAAACGAGGCGGTCGAGTACATCCGCGGCATCCCCGTGGTGAAGACGTTCGGGCAGAGCGTGTTCTCCTTCAAGCGCTTCCGCGGCGCCATCGAACGCTACGAAAAGTGGGTCATCGGCTACACCAAAGCCATGCGCCCCCATATGATCCTCTTCACGGCGCTGGTGCAGTCGGCGTTCCTGTTCCTGATCGGCGGCGGCTTGTGGCTGGCGCGCGGCGGCGTCACGCCGGGGCTGCTGAGCGACCTGATCTTCTACGTCGTCGTCACGCCGGCCGTCGCCGTCAATTTTCAAAAGATCATGTACCTGGTCGAGAACCGCATGACCGTGACCGACGCGCTGCGCCACGTGGACGGCGTGCTGGCCTTAAAACCCCTGTCTCAGCCGGAGCACGGCGAGCATCCGCACGGCGCCTCGGTGACGCTGGAAAACGTGAGCTTCAGCTACGCTCCCGGCAAAAAGGCCGTCGACGGCCTGTCGCTGCGCATCGAAGCGGGGATGCGGGCGGCGCTGGTAGGACCGTCGGGCAGCGGCAAGAGCACGCTGGCGCAGTTGATCGCGCGTTTCTTCGACCCGCAGGAAGGTCGCGTGCTGATCGGCGGCGTCGACGTCCGTAACATTGCCAAGAAGGAGCTGACGGACTTCGTCTCGTTCGTGTTTCAGGACAGCCGGCTGATCAAGGCGTCGATTTTCGACAACGTGCGCCTCGGCCGTCCCGCGGCCTCACGCGAGGAAGTGTTCGCCGCGCTCGAAGCGGCGCAGTGCGGCGACATCCTCGCCAAGCTGCCGCGAGGCGCGGATACCGAGATCGGCGCGAAGGGCGTCTATCTTTCCGGCGGCGAGATGCAGCGACTGGCCATCGCGCGGGCTATGCTCAAGAGCGCGCCCATCCTCATCCTCGACGAGGCCACGGCTTTTGCCGATCCCGACAACGAATCCCGCATCCAGGCGGCGCTGTCGCGGCTGTCGCAGGGCAAGACCGTGATCATGATCGCCCACCGGCTGAGCAGCGTGAAGCGCGCTGATCTCGTCTGCGTGCTCGAGAACGGAAAGATTGTCGAGCAGGGCGCTTTCGGCCAGCTCGCGGAACGCGGCGGGCTGTTCGCGCGCATGTGGCGCGACTCGCTGCGCGCCGCCAGCTGGAAAGTGGCGAAGGAGGCCTCCTCGTGCTGATGAAAAAACTGCAGCGCCGTTTCGCCCTTTCCGAACAGGGGGCGCGCGCGTTCGTCGGAGCCTGTCTGGCGCAGACGCTTCAGAACATCTCCTTCATGGCCCCCGCCGGGTTGCTTTTCGCCTTCGTGCGCGACCTTTCCGCCGGGATCGCCGCGGAACGGGGCCTGTTCTACGCGCTCGCCTGCGCGGGCTGTCTGCTCTTCATCGCCGCCGCCACGAGATTGCAGTACGACGGCACCTATCTCTCCACCTATGTGGAATCGGGCGTGCGCCGTACCGCTCTGGCCGAAAAACTGCGCCGCCTGCCCCTGTCCTTCTTCGGACGGAAGGATCTGGCCGATCTTTCCAGCTCGATCATGAACGACTGCGCCGTGCTCGAAAAGAGCCAGTCCCATTATCTGCCGGCGCTGGCCGGGGCGATGCTGTCGGCCGCCGTCGTCTCGGCGGGGCTGTGCGCCTTCGACTGGCGCATGGCGCTGGCCGTCCTCTGGGTGCTGCCGCCGGCCTTCGCCGTCGTCGCCTTTTCCGCGCGGGTCCAGCAGGCGCTCGACCGCAAGTCCATGGCGGCGAAAATGGCCTGCGCCGACGGCATTCAGGAATGTCTGGAATGCCTGCGCGACCTCAAGTCGAACAACGCCGAAGACGCCTATCTCGACGGTCTCGACGAAAAAATCAGGGCGGTCGAGCACCGCGCCGTCGTCTCCGAATCCCTGAGCGCCTGCTTCGTGACGCTGGCCACGCTGCTGCTGCGGCTGGGCGTCGCCTCTACGGCGCTGACCGGCGCGCTGCTGATGCAGCGGAAAGCGCTGGACGCCATGACGTTTTTCATGTTTCTCATGGCGGCCTCGAGGGTCTACGCGCCGCTCGAAGGCGCGCTGCAGAACTTGGTCGCGGCCATCGCCACGCGCACCAACATCGAGCGCATGAACGAGATCCTCGACGGCCCCGTGCAGAACGGACGCGAGGAAATGGACCCCTGCGGCTACGACGTCGTCTTCGAGCACGTCGGCTTCGCCTACGAGAGCGGCGTGTCCGTGCTGAAAGACGTGAGCTTCACGGCCCGCCAGGGCGAAGTGACGGCCCTCGTCGGCCCATCGGGCGGCGGCAAGACCACGGCGTCCCGCCTGGCCGCACGTTTCTGGGACGCGACGGCGGGGAGAATCACCGTGGGCGGCGAAAACGTGGCGGAGATCGCTCCGGAAAGGCTGCTTTCGCTCTTCTCGATCGTCTTCCAGGACGTGACACTGTTCAACAACACCGTCATGGAAAACATCCGCATCGGCCGCCGCGGCGCCGGCAATGAAGAGGTGATCGCCGCCGCTCGTTTGGCTCACTGCGATGAGTTCGTGGACAAGCTGCCCGAGGGCTGGCGGACCATGATCGGCGAAAACGGGCGCGAGCTGTCGGGCGGCGAGCGCCAGCGCATTTCCATCGCCCGCGCCATCCTCAAAGACGCACCGATCGTCCTGCTCGACGAGGCGACCGCCGCGTTGGACGTGGAGAACGAATCGCAGATCCAGGCCGCCCTGTCGCGCCTGATCCGCGACAAGACCGTGCTCGTCATCGCCCATCGCCTGCGCACCGTCGCCAGCGCCGACAAGATCGTCGTGCTCTCCGGCGGCGCCGTTGCCGAGCAGGGTGCGCCCGGCGAGCTGCTGCGCCGCGGCGGCCCGTTCGCACGCATGGCCCGCCTGCAGACCGAAAGCCAAAACTGGGGACTGTAGGCAGAAACTTTCACGAAGAAATGCGGATACGGAGAAAAACAGCCAAGAGGCCACCTCAATCGAGTATTGAGGCGGCCTCTTGTTAAATTTTGCCTTTCATCGCATGTGCGGGGTTTTGTCTGTCGGAGCTGGACGGCGTCGGACTCTATGAGGTTCATCCCCGCATGTGCGGGGTTTTGCCGTCTGAGAAATGTGACGAGTGGTCGAGGAAAGGTTCATCCCCGCATGTGCGGGGTTTTGTTCAAGCTCTTGCAGTTGCGCTTAATGTTTCAGGGTTCATCCCCGCATGTGCGGGGTTTTGGCTTGGAACCGGCGGGCACGGGGACGATGTGGAGGTTCATCCCCGCATGTGCGGGGTTTTGATTTTCTTTTGAAGAGGTGATGCGATGCTGATAGGTTCATCCCCGCATGTGCGGGGTTTTGCGCTACAGCCAGTTGTTCTCGCAGGCGAAAGACGGTTCATCCCCGCATGTGCGGGGTTTTGAATAAACGGTACATGAACGCTTACCCTGACATAGGTTCATCCCCGCATGTGCGGGGTTTTGACGAGATCGTGAGCCACATCCACGACGAGGTGAGGTTCATCCCCGCATGTGCGGGGTTTTGGTAGTTGGCCAGCGCCATCGTGTCCGCCCATTGGGTTCATCCCCGCATGTGCGGGGTTTTGGTGAACGCCTTCGACCTGGTACGCCTGCACAAGGGTTCATCCCCGCATGTGCGGGGTTTTGTCGTGTGCCAGCGTCCCTTCGGCGGCGTAGGAGGGTTCATCCCCGCATGTGCGGGGTTTTGGCCCGCATCTCCTGGCAAAGGGCGACGGGGCTGGGTTCATCCCCGCATGTGCGGGGTTTTGACGTCAAGCTGCAGCAGATGGCCAATGGTCAGAGGTTCATCCCCGCATGTGCGGGGTTTTGGACGACGACGCCCAGCAGCAGAGGAACGACCATGGTTCATCCCCGCATGTGCGGGGTTTTGGGCTAACCTTAGAAGATATACGCGCTTTTTTGAGGTTCATCCCCGCATGTGCGGGGTTTTGTTCGGCTTCGGTGGAATCGATAACGACTTGCAGGGTTCATCCCCGCATGTGCGGGGTTTTGCGTGTTCGGCGTCATGCCGGTGAAGCGGTGATAGGTTCATCCCCGCATGTGCGGGGTTTTGACATCAGGAGGCTAAACAATGACACAGTGGTCAGGTTCATCCCCGCATGTGCGGGGTTTTGTTTTCGATTCCGTGCTTGGCGGAACGATGTCTAGGTTCATCCCCGCATGTGCGGGGTTTTGCGACGTTTTCTTCGTTCTTCCTGGTAACGATGAGGTTCATCCCCGCATGTGCGGGGTTTTGAAGAGATCACCTCGCTTTTTCATGCTTGATTTAGGTTCATCCCCGCATGTGCGGGGTTTTGGTTCACCTGGGTGCCGCCGCAGAACGGCACGTAGGTTCATCCCCGCATGTGCGGGGTTTTGCCTAACCAAGGCAATACGCCAATATCGAAGTCAGGTTCATCCCCGCATGTGCGGGGTTTTGCTGCCGCCAAACAACTCGGCGCGCCATACCTCAGGTTCATCCCCGCATGTGCGGGGTTTTGCACGCCGTCCCCACGCGGAACCCCCACGCGGAGGGTTCATCCCCGCATGTGCGGGGTTTTGGGGGCAGGCCATGTCGGTCTGGTCGTAGTCGAAGGTTCATCCCCGCATGTGCGGGGTTTTGTTTTATAGGTATGATTTGTTGTCTGTGATAAAGGGTTCATCCCCGCATGTGCGGGGTTTTGACTGCATAGCTAGACGCCGCCTTTCTTCTTAAAGGTTCATCCCCGCATGTGCGGGGTTTTGGTGTAGGGATTGCGGTTCCCGGAGCTGGAATAGGGTTCATCCCCGCATGTGCGGGGTTTTGGTAATCATCGCTATACGGACAGCGATGAAAAAAGGTTCATCCCCGCATGTGCGGGGTTTTGCGCCCTATGTGTGCGACAACCCCGCTTTACGCGGGTTCATCCCCGCATG
>NZ_RAWT01000027.1:0-33062 GCF_003612005.1 Pyramidobacter sp. CG50-2 | reverse complement strand
GGGAGCAACGTCATCGGCGATAAGGCTTACGGTTCGCAAGCCATCAGAGAGTACATTACTTCTCGGGAGGGAAGTTACACTATCCCGCCGAAGAGCGATAATCCCGAACCGTGGTTTATAGATGAGCATGTTTACAAGGAACGACACTTGGTTGAATGTTTCTTTCAGAAAATCAAATGGTTCCGTAGAATTTTCACCCGCTATGACAAACTTGACGCTTCGTTTTTCGCTTTTGTTCTTGTTGCTGCCAGTGTTATTTTATTGAAATAATACAAGCTGAAATGTTTTTTTAAACAAGCCCTAGAACTGTCTTCTTAATTTCTCTTTAGAGTCTATTTGCATTATAAAGTACCATTTTTCAGAAAAAAAGAAAATTTGAAATTTAATAAATATCATTTCTCTCAAGCCAAATGATTAATTGAAGCAAGGTATTAAACCTGTCAATGTTAATTTTTTCTTAATATATCATTTTAACAAATTTAAAATAATTCGCTTAATTGGCACTATTCATCCATTGGACGACCTTACGATCTGTTTCTTAAAGATATACATTTCCGACAATAGACAATGAATAAAAAGACCTTCTGCCGCAGAATGAGAACTACGGTAGAAGGTCCCTTGCATGACGAGAAAAGATGCAGGATTATGCTTATAGTTTTTCTGCTGATGTCGAAAATCGTCAGAAAGAAGTACTCATCACTGTGGCCTGAGCATCCGATCTTGATGTTCAGCTCCTCAACCTCATAACCAAGACTCAATAAGACGCATGGGCAATGATCCTTTCAAATATGTGTCGATTAGCCGGCAGAACCAGAGCATATGCAAGTTCTTCGTCGTAGAACACAGACATGATTTCGATCATCGTCTCTGCATTGGCTCGACGATACGCTTCGCCGAGTTTTTCTTTGACAAGACCCAGCGCAAACAACAGTGCGTCCCTTTTGAGTAGACCGTGATACTTTGCTTCGCATACAGAAATTCTCTAATATTAAGACATATAAGCCCTGCGTTTGTTTATTATCATAGCCTCACATTTTGCTAATGTTTCTGGTGTAGGTTCTTGCCCAATACCCGGCAGCTCCGGGATATCATAAAAACCATTTTTGGGCTGATAATCATACATACAGGAAGCACGACTCTCTGGCGCAAGAGCCCGCTGATGATGTTCGTGAATGATGAAATTAGGAAGTGCGGCCTCAATTTGTAAAGCAGCTGCTTTAGAGATAGGACTACCACACACGTGAATTTGTACATGACAATCGTAGACTGCTGCCATATCACAAATTTTCTTTGCTTCGCTGATTCCGCCGCACAGACATAGATCCGGTTGAATTATGTGAAGAGCTCGCTTTTCTAAAAATTCACGATAACCATAGCGCGTATAGATGCGTTCACCTGAAGCGAGAGGAATATTGATTTTCTTTTTGACCTCGATCATATTCTCGACATTAAGTGGATGACAAGGTTCTTCATAATAAAAAATATGCAGTTCTTCTAACGCTTGTCCAATTTGAATTGCAGAAATTGTATCTGTATTCGAATGCATTTCAATTATAATATCCAGATCATCCCCTCCTGCGTCACGCATAGCTTTTACTCGATTATAAACTGTTCTGATTACTCGTTTCTCAAGTGGTCCCCTAATATTCCAGGCCCCCTTTCCATCAGGTTGGTCGCTAAAAATTATGGGGGCAACCTTGATAGCCGTATAACCTTCTGCCATAGCTTTCAGCGTAACTTCAGCATATTCATCAGGAGTGATTAAAGCCTGTTTATCGTTATAAACTCCCCAGTTGAATTGAAGTTGACTTGCATAAACACGCAGTTTTTCATTTGTTTTTCCACCTAAAAGCTGATACACAGGAACCCCAAGCGCCTTACCTTTGATATCCCATAATGCAATGTCAATAGCACTAATTGCAGCATTGACAACAGTTCCTCCTCCCATTCCCCAGAAGGTTTTTCGGAAGAGAGTTTCCCATATAAGTTCACTCTTCATGGGATCCATTCCAATAATAGCTTCGGCAAAATCTTGAATCATCCCCATCCCGGCTCGCCAACCTTTACCATAAGCAAGACCAGCTTCTCCATAGCCAGAAATTCCTTCGTCAGTATGAACACAGCAAATCACCGGCGACCACGCACCACGTGACGCTCCGGCATTCCCCGAGGGCATCTGCATTACACTGATACTTGTTATTTTCATTTTATGACTCCTCCCTTTATTTTGTGATGTATTTAGGTTTTGTCTAAAAAACATCTCGCTTGTACTATTTCAATAAAACAGCAATGGCAGCAACAAGAACAAAGGCAAAGAACGAAGCACCGTGCTTATCGCAACGGCTCAAGATTTTGTGAAGTCATTTGAGAGGCATTTAACCATGTGTCGCTCCTTGGAGATATGATGATCTACAAATCATGGTTCGGGATTGTTGCTTTTGAAGAGGATGTCGAAGCCAGCCCCTGAGAAGTAATGGACTCCCTGATGGCTTACGAACCCTAAGCTTTATCGCCGAGGCAGTACTCCCTTTGATTATTGAACTGATAATCAGAGTTTAAGTGATTAAACCGATTTTGGCAATATGACGTTTTTAGACAATACTTTTGAGATTCTTGCTTATACACAGATACCACAGAGCTATGTCTAAATGCTAATTGACATGCAACTTCGCACCGTACTCTGGGCAGATACCCCCTTTGGGAGAGATATCAAGTGCACGGTGATAGCAAATGACGGTTCTGCCTGAAACTACTTCATGTGCAGTGCTTTGTGTGCTGAAAAACCATAAAGGCAGCAGGAAATCTTCAGAAAATCGGAGTATTCTTCAAAAGTGAATTGTCCATCGCCCTCTATTCGAGTATTTTCATGGAAAAACTTGTCTTATATGGTAAGACCTAACTAATATGGTATTTCATCCGGAAAGGAGATTCTTCTTTATTCAACTGTAAACTGCAAGGCGGTGCTGTAATCGTCAGATACTGCTATCTTTCGTTATCAAGCTCAATGTGAACCGTTAATTGAAACCTTTTGCGGACTGCCGCTGAACTTTTCAATGAAATTCTTGACGCAGGCATCCTGCCGTGGTATCTTGCAGTTAAAAACTGTTGTATCATGTTGCTCAAGTTTTCAACTTGATTATATTTATCGGGATCGTCTTCGAAAACACCCGGAATAGGAAGGGGAATTCCGTCTGAGTCGCCCGAGAGATTGACTTTATCGCCACCATGGGAGGAAAGAAGACCTATATCCAGCCCGCTTATGCGATGGACACAGAGGAAAAGATCCGTACGGAAATGAAGCCCTTTTCCATCACTGGGGATTCCTTCCCCAAGATCGCTGTCCGGCAGGATGTGCGGAAGCGCTGGTATGATGAAAACGAGATCCTGAACGTCGACGTCATCGATTTCCTGTTAAGCGAAGATATTCTGTAAAACCGCCTATAATCTGAGGGACCGCGGCAAGACTGTATCTGCCGTGGTCCCTCTCCCATTTCATGAAATAATTCATCATGCCGCCGCATCACTCGTCACGCGGCAGGCTCAATACTATTTTTCAATTAAAATGTCGAACATAGAGGCGCTGCGAGCGATCCGGCGCGTCTTATTTTTTCAGGAAGCGGTCCATCCAGCCGGTGATCTCGCGCAGACGGGCCAGACGGCTGCGAGGCTTGCCCGAGCGGCTCAGCTCGTGATTCTCGCCGAGGAAATAGCACAGCCGCGTCTCCACGCCGAGGACCTGCAAGGCCGTGTAGAACTGGAACGCCTGCTCGTCCGGGCAGCGGCGGTCCTCTTCGGAATGGATGAACAGCGTCGGCGTCTTCACGTTCCCTACGTACTTGAGCGGCGAGGCGTTCCACGCGCCTTCGAGATCGGTCAGCGGACCGCTGCCGCCCTGCTGGTCTGTGCCGAAATACCAGCCGATGTCGCTGACGCCGTCGAAGGAGATCCAGTTGCAGATGCCGCGCTGCGAAGCCGCGCACTTGAAGCGGTCGCTGTGCGAGATCATCCAGTTGGTCATGTAGCCGCCGTACGATCCGCCGGTCACGCCCAGGCGCTCCGCGTCGATAAAGTCAAGATGCGCGACCGCCCAGTCGAGCATGGCGTTGAAGTCCTGATAATCCTTGACGCCGTAGGAGCCGCGGATGTCCGCGAACTCGTTGCCGCGCCCGTCGCCGCCGCGCGGATTGCAGAAGATCACCGAGTAGCCGAGCGCCGCCCAGCACTGGGCCTCGTGGAAATACAGCGCGCCGTACGTCGCCTTGGGGCCGCCGTGGATGTCGAAGATCGTCGGATATTTTTTGCCTGGCTCCGCGCCCACGGGCTTCATGTACCAGCAGTCGATCGTCAGCCCCTCGCCGTTGTCCACCGTATAGTGTTCGGGCTGGGAAAGCTGGAACTGCGCCATGAAAGAGTCGTTGTGATGCGTCAGCTGCGTCTCGCCGTCGTTTCCGACGGCGTACAGTTCCTGCAGCTGCAGACCTCGGAAGCCCACGGCGAGCACGCGCCCGCCGCGCACGTCGAAGCAGTCGGCCGAAAGCAGACCGGGCGTCAGGCTGCGGTCGTGCCCGTTCAGGTCGTTGAAGTGGATCTGACTGCTCGTCCCCTGCGTGGAAATGTAATACAGACCGTCGCCGTCGATCAGGCCGTACTGCGTTTCCACGCCGTAACGGCAGTCGCCGACCATGCTGTTATGGAAGCTGGTGTCGAGATCCGGCGTCAGGCAGGTCAGCTTTTTGTCCTTCAGCTCGAAGACCAGGGCGTTCTCGTTCATGCCGTAACGCTTCATGTCGCTGGCGAGGACGATGACGCGCCCGCCGCTCCAGCCGGCCGTCTTGAAGCTGTACTCAAGCCCCTCGCTGAGGCAGTCCATCGCGCCGCTTTTGAGATCGAGCCGCCAGACGTGATTGCACAGCGGCTTGACCTTTTCGTACTCTTCGGCCACCAGCAGCGCCGCGCCGCCGCTGGGCGACAGCGTGCAGTCGAGTACGTCCATGCGGTCGGGCGTGAGGCGCCTGAACTCGCCGGAACGGGGATCCCACAGCGCCAGGGCGCTGCGGCGCTGGCCGGTAAAGTTCTTGCCGTTCTGCCAGAACGGGATCTGCGTGTAAACTTTATACTGCGCGTTCCCGGGGTTGGGTTCTTCCGGCGTATACACGGCGCTGAGCAGGATCCTGCCGTCCGCCAGCGGCCACAGTTCGTTCACGGGCAGCGGCACGACGCCCAGCCGGCGGGCTTCGCCGCCGCCGAGTTCCAGCCGGTAGAGCGCCGTAACATCCTTCTCCAGCGAGGCGTCGCGCTTCGACGCGAAGACCAGCGCTTTGCCGTCCGGCGAAAGCCGCGGGCACGAAAGGAACTTGAAATGAAGCAGATCGTCGAACTGTACCGTTTTCTTTTCCGTCATCGAATGGCCTCCAGTCAAAAAATTTGTTCCCAAAAACAAAGCGCCGCCGAGCCTCTTTCGAGCCTTCGGCGGCGCTTTTCAAAGACGGAACTCAAAAGAGTTTTTCCATCGAATCATAGCACAGTTTTACAGACTCGACAGGAAAAGCTCATTGTGTTCTTTTATTTGCAGGGCGAATAGCCGCAGCTGAAACAATACGCGCAGCCGGCCACCATTTCCATCGGCGCGCCGCATTCGGGGCAGATCAGTTCGCTGCGCGGCTCGCCCGCGCTCCTCGCCGCCGCGCCGCTCCGTTGTTCGATCAGTTTCTGCAGCAGCAGCGCCACGGCGTCGGGGATCGAGCGCACCATTTCGTCGTCGTCGCAGTCGAACATCCAGTATTCCTTGCCGGAAATGCCGCGCAGCGTGCCGATGAAATCCTCCAGATGACAGCCCGAACGCAGGCCGATGGAGATCACGCGCGAGATCGCTTCGGTCATGGCTTTCAGCTCCGAGCCACTCTTGCCCAGCGAGGCGAACACTTCGAACGGCTCGTTGCCGTCGTAGTTCAGCGTCACCCACAGACTGCCCCAGGGCGTACGGTCCTTGATCGTCTTGCCGAAGACGATCGGCGTGGAGCGCTGCTTCACCTTGCTGCTGTAAGGAACGTGTTCGTGCTCCTCGGCGGCGCGTTCCAGCCCCGCCGGCTGAGACGATTCCTCGGCGCTCGGTTTTTCCTCCGCTTCGGCCCGCGTCACCGTGGCCGGCGCTTCGCTCTTAGATTCGCTTTCCTTCTTCGTCTCGATGGGCTGGTTGTCGCGCGAGCCGTCGCGGTAGATCGTGATGCCCTTGCAGCCCATGTCGTAACAGGTCTCGTACACCTTGCGCACGTCGTCCACGGTGGCCGACGAAGGCAGGTTGACGGTCTTGCTGATGCCGCTGTCCACGTAGCGCGCGAAGATGCCCGTGACGTCCACGTGCTGCTCCGGTGAAATGTCGTAAGCCGTCACGTAGCGCGGATCGGAAATGACGCCCGAACCGCGCAGTTCCTCCGCTTCCTTCTGCGTGATCAGCGGGTGGAAATATTCGCGCACTTCCCAGCCGTCGCCGTCGGACTTCATCACCTTGCGGCTCCAGCGCCAGGCGAAGTTCGGCTCGATGCCCGCCGAGCTGTCGAAGATCATCGAGATCGAACCGGTCGGCGCGATGGAAAGGCGGCGGCTGTTGCGCAGCTTCCCTTCCAGCAGCGCCGTCATCAGCCGTTTCAGCTCGGGCAGCGCGTCGGCGCCGAGCACCTCCGGCAGGACTTCCAGTGTGTTCAGCAGCGTGTAGGGAACTTGGCCGTGCGACCGCATCTGGGCGACGAACTCGCGGTAGGAGTCGCGGTCCATCTCCTCGATCCACTGGCGCGCGAAGAGCTCGCCGCCGTGGGCGCGATGCTCTCCCTCGAACAGCTTCGCCACGGCGAAACTCTCGGAAAAAGGCTCTTTGCCCATGTGCGCGACCGCATCGACCGTCGCCATCAGCGCCGCGCCGGACATATGGGCGCCCAGAGAATCGCAGAAACTTTTGAACGAGTCGGAGCCGTAGACGTCGCCGCTCAAAATCGCCGCGTCGGCCAGCCCCATCAGCCCCAGCCCCACGGGGCGGATGCGCTTGGTGCGCTCGCCGATGCGCGGCAGCGGGTAGCTGGTGGCGTCGATGACGAGATCGAGATAGTAGATGGACCGGTACACCTGGTCCATGAAACCTTCCATATCGAAGCTTCGGCGGCCCGTCTCGTCGGGGCGGACGAATTTGACCAAATTGACGGAGCCGAGGTTGCAGCTCGTGTACGTCGGCAACGGCTGCTCGCCGCAGGGGTTGGTGGACTCGATGTCGAAGTCCCCCGAGAGCTTGAGCAGATTGTCGGCGTTGGCGCGATCGATGAAGAACACGCCGGGATCGCCGCGGCGCCAGGCGTTCTGACACAGTTTGTTCCACAGCTCGTCGCCCTGTACCGTGCGCGCCGCCTTGCCGTTGGCGCGGGAGCGGAGCGCGAAAGGGCGTTTCTCGCGCGCGGCGCTGACCAGCTCGTCGGACACGCAGACGGAGATGTTGAAATACGACAGCTTGCCCTCTTCCGTCTTGGCGTCCATGAACTGCTCGATGTCGGGATGGTCGTCGGGCAGCATGCCCATCAGCGCCGCGCGGCGGCGGCCGCCCTGCACCACGACGCAGCCCATGGTGTTCCACGTCTCCATGAACGAGACGGGCCCCGACGCCTTGCCGCCGGTGCCGCCCTTGATGTCGGCGCCGCGCTCGCGCAGATGGCCGAAGTTGCCGCCCACGCCGCCGCCGTACTTGCTGATGATGGCGGCGTCGCGCACCGAGTCGAAGATGCCCTCGATGCTGTCGGGGATGTCGATCACAAAGCAGGCGAAGAGCTGCTGATTGTCCGTCTTGTTGTCGTACAGGCGCCGGTAGTCCGCCAGCTCCATCTCGTCAGGCGAGCGGTAGATCAGCTCCGCCAGCTCCGGCACTCGGGTCATGCCCGCGCCGGAAGCGAAAAGGCACGGTGAGTTGAAAATAAAGCGTCCCTCCACGAGATCGGCGAAAAGATTTTTTTCCAGCCGGCGGAGCCATTCGATGTCGTCGGCCTTGCGGTACAGACTCTCGGCCGTGCAGACGATGCGCGAGACGCGGCGCGCGAATTCCTCGAAACTGCGCTCCTTGCGCAGCCCGCCCGTCTCCGGGTCGTAGCGGTCGGCATAATAGCGCTGCTCCAAAAGCCAGCGCGCGTTCTCCGACTGGCGCGGCACCAGAGGGTTTTCAAGCAGCCCCATATCCAGCGAATCCCGAAAGCGCTCTTTCATCGATTTATACATGGACAGGTCTCCCGTTCTGTGGAATTTTTAAAAGTGAATCCTCTGTGCGGATCTTTTACGAAACGGCAAAATCATTCTACCTCGTCCCGGTAAAAAATGCCACTAGAAATAGTATTGACTTAAACCCAAAGAACACTAAATATACAAAAAACGAAAGAATCCCGGCCCCTGTCCGAAAGAGACGGGAACCGGGAACTTCTCCATTTTCATTTGCGCACAGAGCGTGCCTTTTCTGTTTTTATCATCCGGCGCATGGAGGAGCAACGCTGAGTATTCTACCACGGAAAAGATTTTTGCGCTTCCGCCGGCGGGCAGAAATGTCCGCCATGTCCCCAAGAAGGCGTGCCGGGGAAATTACGCGAACGCCGTTTCGGCGCCATTTCTGAAGCGCCCTTCGCTGCGAGGCGTTCACACAACAGGACTCTTATGAGCCGCTTTCCTCCGAAGCAGCTCCTTCAGCCTCAAAGCTCCCAGCGTGAGCGAGGCGCACGCCGCCGGATATTCGTTGAGCGCTCCGCCAAAAGCATCGACAATACTCCGCGCGCGCGTCAGCCATCGTTCGTCTGCGGTGGCGCGATAAAGTTCGAGCAGATTGTTCACCATCATGCCGTTTCCCGAGGGCAAAAAATCGTCGCCGGCATCCCACGCCGGCAGGATCTCGAGAGTCCCCTCCCGGACAAGGCGCATTGCCCCGCGAGCCCCAAAAAGTTCATCGGCCCGCGCGCTCCACTTTTCGGCGGCCTCAAGCCATGACGCGGAGCCCGACGCACGATACACCTTCAGGCTCGCCCATATAAACGACGCATAATCTTCCAGCCCGCCTTCGCCGTCGCGAAGGCCGTCGTAAAGCGTATGGCACAGGTCGTTCCGTGAAACCGCCACGGTCGACAGGCTCTTCATGATCTCCTCGGCCTGCGCCTGATACTCTTTCCGTCCCAAGACGTCGGAAGCCTGCGCAAGCACGGCCGCAAAACAGGCGTTGGCCCTCACCGAAATGCGCGCTTCCTTTTCCGGGCTCTTACGGCGCGAACGGCATTCCCTCAGGATCCTCCGCGCGCTCTCGGTCTTTTCCCAAAGCTCGAGAGCCTGTTCATCGCTTTCAGGCATGGCAGAGAGACGCAAAACATTTCCGCCGGTCTTTTTCTGCGTCAGCGGATCGCTGTAATTCCCTTCGGGAGTGACCCCATAGACGCGGCAGAAGGCGTCCGAGCCTTCGTGAAGAAGCCCGTCGATTTCATCTTTGCTCCACAAATAGTAGCGATCGACGGCGCCCATATCGCGGACGTCGTCCCCGGAACACAGCAGCCCGTTTTCTTCGCTCAAGGTGCGCCTCAGCAGAGCGACGCTGTCCTCGACGACTCTGCGGTAGATGGGACTGGGAGCTTCCCTCAGGGCCTCGATAAACACTTCCAGGACGGCCGCGTTCTGGGCAAGATGCTTGCCCAGATAAGGGATCTGCCATTCCCGATCGCAACAGTAGTCGTGAAATCCGGCATCAAGATGATCGTACAGGCCTTCCCTGAACAGCGCCGCCAGGGAGCGGCCAAAATGGGCGCGGAGCTTTTCGTTTTTCCGCCCGAGGTAGGAACACAAAAGCAGTTTCGGGGCCTGGGGAAATTTCGGGGCCGTCCCCCAGCCGCCGTTTGGGAGGTCCATTTCCGCGAGCAGCTGCTCGGCGGCCCTCGCCTCGAGCCCCTCTTGGAGCGGCGCCGTATACGGCGAAAGCGCTTCTTCGAGCTGGGCACCGTAACTGGCGGACGCTTCGTCGATCTGCGGCCGTTTCATCAGCCACAGCCACTTGATGCGCCGCAGGACCTCGAGCAGTCCCGGGTTTTCGGGGATCTCGCTTTGTTTGGGCAGATACGAGCAAGCAAAGATCGGTTTTTTCCCCGGAGTCATGAAAATGAACAGCGGCCAGCCGGCGTGGCCGAGCATGATCTGCGCCATGGCGCGGGCGGCCAGCGCGAGATGAGGCACGTCGTCGCTGTCGGCCAGCACGGGAATGAAGTCGTTGTTGAGCATTCTGATGATCTCGGGTTCTTCGAAATTGGCCCTCATCATGTGGCTCCAGCGGCTGCCGTTGTTGGTCAGGCACAGGCAGAGCGGACGGTCCAGGGACGCGGCACGCCGGAGCGTTTCAGCGTCCCACGGTTTCCACTCGACGGATCCTTCTCCCATCCGTCTCACCCAAGGATTGGCGCTCCTCCGACTCATCGTATCTCCTCCCACAGCTCCGGCAGCTCGCTGAGATCCTCGATGACATGCGAAGCGCCGCTTTCTTTCAGCGCTGATGCGCCATGATTGCCGGTCGTCACGCCGACGCTGGTGACTCCGGCATTGACCGCCGTTTTCATGTCGATATCCGTATCGCCGACGTAAACGCCCTCAGCGGCTTTCAGCCCCATGCGCCACAGCGCCTCCAGAACGATTGCCGGATCGGGCTTGGGGCTGAATCCTTCGATCCCGACAATGATCGGACAGAGCGTATCCAGCCCCGCCGCCCGCACGATTCCCAACGGGGTCAGACGGTTTGTGGCGATCCCCAGCAGCGCTCCGCGCGAGCGCAGCTTTTCGAGCGCCGGCACCGTCTCCGGAAAAGGCACGACGCCGGCGTAATTTCGTTCCTCAAAAAACGAACGGTAGCGCGGCAGCCATTCCTCCTCTATGGGGCCGTCTCCCCAAAAAGACCGCATCGCGTCGGCCAGCGCCCAGCCGATCGTCCGGCGCACTTCGGCAAGCTGCAGGCGCCGCAGCTTTTTCTCCGCGGCCAGAGCGTTTAAGTTTGCGCAAATTCCTCCGGCGCTGTCCACCAGCGTCAGATCGAAATCAAATACAATGCCCCGCAGCAAAGGGCCTCGCCTCCTTTTCCCACCGGCGATAGAACGCCGAATTTATGCCGCCGTTTCAAACGCTCTCCATTGTACCATCCGCGGAGTTTTTTCGCTCGCCGGGATAATTGCCTCTCATTGGTTTCCCGCGAAAGGCATCGGAGCGAAAAATTAAAAATACATATTGAAAAATTGCTTCTTGACACAAATCCCAGAGCGCTAGTATACTTTGGAAAGTACGGAGATCCGCGTGTTGCGCATGAGGGGCGTTCGAGGATTCATCGCTTTCCACGCTTAGTTATGCAAGAGAATCCCGTATGAATAAAAATACAATGAGGAGGTCTGTGTGAATGAAAAAATTATTGGCGTTGTGTGTCGTTCTTTCCGCACTCTGGGGGGGCGCTGCCTGGGCTGACACGCCGTCGCAGCTCAAGTTTATGGCGGGACCTCCGGGCGGCAACTGGTTCGCTCTGGGGGGCGAGCTGGCCGATCTCTGGAGCAAGGAGGTCATGCCCACCACCAGCGTCACGGGCGGCGCCGTCGCCAACATCATCAACGCGCACATGAGAAAAGGCGATCTCGGCTTCTCCAACACTTCCATGATCGCCGTGGCCCAGAAGGGCACCGACCTCGGCACGTTCAAAACGAAAAGCGACAACGCCAAGCTCCTTGCCAACCTGTACACTCAATACACCTACTTCATCGCCCGCAAGGACTTCGCCGAGAAGAACGGCATCAAGACCGTCGACGATCTGGTCAACAAGAAGCTCGCCTTCCGCTTTGCCACACTGAAGACGGGCACGGGATCCGAATTCGTCGTCAAGAACGTTTTCGAATCCGGATTCGGCATCGACTACCGCAAAGCGTTCAAGGAATGGGGCGGCACGGTCGAGTACGCCTCCTATTCGGGCGGCGCGGATCTGATCGCGGACAATCACCTTGACGTGTTCGCCTTCTCCGTCGGCAAGGTCGCCGCGATCGTCATGCAGATCGAAAGCACCACCGACGTCGTCCTGCTCGGCATGAGCCAGGAAGCGCTGGACAAGGTCGGCGAAGCGATCGGCACCGTCACCTTCCTGATCGATCCCGGCATCTACAAGTCGGTTCCCGCCAGCGCCGAGCCGGTCAAAGTCGTCGGCGACTACACCAGCATCGTGGTGCGCGGCGATCTCGACGATCAGGTCGTTTACGATCTCTGCAAGTCCATGTACAGCAACGTGGAGATGCTGGCCAAGGGCGTGAAGGACATCGCCGAGCTCGATCCCAAGACGGCCATCCCCGCCAAGGGGCTCGAGTCTCATCCCGGCGCCGTGAAATTCTGGAACGAGGCCAGCGGCAAAGTTCAATAAGGGAGCGGGCCTCGCTTGGGAGCGCGCCGTAAATCGTCTCAAAGAAAATATCGAAGCGCGAACGGGAAAATCCCCAAGAAGGCAGGCTCCAGGCCTGCCTTCTTCTGTATTTTCCCGCGGAATCCCACGCCCGCAGCGTGGCGGGATCGCGCCGCCGACAGAAAGAGGATGATGGTCGATGACAAAAAGAAAACTCGATGGAGTCGTCGCGAAAGGCCTATGGCTTTATGTACTGGCGATGGGGATCTTTCATCTTTATACCGCGGTTTTCGGAGCTTTTGAAGCGTACCTTCAAAGAGCGATTCACCTCACATGGGTCCTGCCGATGGTCTTCGTCGTCTATCCCATGTTCGAAAACAAAAAATCGGCGCAGCCCCAGACGACCGTGCCATGGTACGACTGGTGCTTCGCCGTTGTTTCCGCCGTTCCCGGCATCTATATCATGCTCAACTACAACATGATCGTCGAGCGCATGATCGGCGTCGATGAGATCACGGCGATCCAGCTGATCCTCGGCACGATCGTCGTCCTCGCTTTGATCGAAGCGACCCGCCGCGCCGTGGGGCTTCCCATCATTCTCGTCTCGCTCGCTTTTATGGGCTACTGCATGTATTACATGATGACCGACATCGCCGCGCAGAGCGGAACGCTGGGCAATTTCACTCTCGCCAATTTCCGCGACTGGTTCTCGGGCGCCTTCAAACTTTTGATCGAGGAGATGTACCTGACCGACGAGGGCATTTACTCGTCCTCGCTGGGCGTTTCGGCGACGCTGGTGATGATCTTCCTGATCTTCGGCGGTTTTCTCGAGAACAGCGGCGTCGGCGAATATTTCATGGAATTCGCCCAGGCCTTTACGGGGACTCAGGCCGGCGGTCCCGCCAAAATCGCCGTCGTCAGTTCCTGTCTTTTCGGTTCGATCTCCGGTTCCGCCGTCGCCAACGTGTACGGCACGGGGACGTTCACCATTCCTCTCATGAAGCGCATCGGCTACAAACCTTACTTCTCGGGCGCGGTCGAAGCGGTGGCAAGTTCCGGCGGGCAGATCATGCCGCCGGTCATGGGAGCCGGCGCCTTCGTGATGGCGTCGTTTCTCAACGTTCCTTTCAGCCGCATCGTCGTCGCCGCGATCCTTCCGGCGCTGCTTTACTATGCCGCCGTCCTCGTCATGGTCCACCTGACCGCCAAGCGCGACGGTCTCAAGGGGCTGCCGCCCGAGGAGCTGCCCGAGAAAAGGAGCGTGCTGAAACGCGCCTACATGATGTCGCCCATCGTTCTTCTCGTCTATCTGCTCCTCGACGGTTACACGCCCATGTATGCCGCCATCGCCGGCATCGTTTTAGCCTGGGGCGTGTCGCTGCCCAATCCCAAACGGCGCATGGGGCCAAAGGGCATCCTGCGCGCCATTCATGACGGAGCCAAAGGGATCCCCGTGGTCTGCACCGCCTGCGCTTCGGCCGGTTTCGTCCTCGGGGCCGTGGCACTTTCCGGCATCGGGCCGAAAATCGTCAGCGCGGTCCTTTCGGCGTCCCACGGCATTCCCGTGCTCACGCTGCTGCTGATCGCCGTGGTCTGTCTGATCCTCGGCATGGGACTGCCGACGACGAGCGCCTACATTCTCGCGGCGTCATTGAGCGTTCCGGCGCTTGGTCAGCTTCACTTCAACAGCATCGCCGCCCACATGTTCGTGTTCTATTATGCGATCATCTCCAACATCACGCCTCCCGTCGCCCTTGCCGCGTACGCCGCGGCGTCCATCGCCGAGGATTCGCCCAACAAGACGGGGTGGGCCGCCTGCCGGCTGGGATTTTTGGCTTTCGTCATTCCCTTTGCGTTCTGTTACGACGGCGGGCTGCTGCTTCAGCTCGACTGGACGCACAACCTCATCTCCGTTATCAGCGGCGTCGCGCTGGTGTTCGGCATCGGTTTCAGTTTTACCGGTTATTGCGGCGGCAAGATCCCGATGTGGAGCCGCGTCCTTTTCGCGGCCTTCGGGCTGGCCTCCATGTGGAAGAGTTCTCTGATCTCTCTCGGCGGAACCGTGGCGATTTTCGTGCTGTACACTTTCTGTCAGAAGTTTTCCGCCGGTAAAAAAGCGTCTTCCGCGCTTTAACGAAAATTTCCTTCAAAGCCCCGTTGTGCGCGGGGCTTGTTTTTTGTTCGCGAGGCATGGACATCGAAGCCGGCTTTAGGTAAGATATGCGGTGGCTTTGGCAGTTCCGTACAGTACATCGAAAGGAGTTCTTCATTATATGGCCGATTACACAGGGCGGATCGCCCAGGAATTGAAACTTCCCGTCAGCGGCGTCGGCGCCGTCGCCGAACTTCTCGCAGAAGGGTGCACAGTCCCTTTCATCGCCCGCTATCGCAAGGAAAAAACCGGTTCCCTCGACGAAGTCGCGATCGCCGCGATCCGCGACGGACTGGCCCGAATCGAAGAACTCGAAAAACGGCGCGAGGCGATTCTGGGTTCGCTGACCGAGCGCGGCATCCTTACGGAAGAGCTGAAAAAGACGATCGACGCCGCTGCGACGATGACCGCTCTGGAAGACGTCTATCTTCCTTTCCGTCCCAAGCGCCGGACGCGCGCTTCGGCCGCCCGTGAAGCGGGGCTCCAGCCGCTGGCCGACGCCCTGCTGGAACAAAAGGGGCGCGACCCGCAGGAACTGGCCGCACGCTATGTGAACGAGGAAAAAGGGATCGCCGACGCCGAGGCCGCTCTGGCCGGCGCGCGCGACATCATCGCCGAAAACGTCAGCGAAAATCCGGCGGTCCGCCAGGACATGCGCGTGATCTTTGTCCGCTTCGGCGTCTGCGCTTCCTCGGTCGTCGAAAAAAAGAAAGAGGAAGCGGAAGCGGCGACGTACGCCGATTATTTCGACTGGAAAGAGCCGCTCCTGCGCGTTCCTTCCCATCGCCTGCTGGCGGTGATGCGCGGGGAAAAGGAGGGCTACCTCACCTTCTCGATCCGCCCCGAGGAAAAGCTGGCGCTGGAAAAACTTTACGCGCGTTACGTCACGGGAAGCGGCGAAGATTCCAGGCAAGTCGAAGCGGCCGTCACCGACGGCTATCGCCGTCTGCTGGCGCCTTCCATGGAAACGGAGGCCCGCAGCACGCTGAAAAAGCGCGCCGACACCGACGCCATCGCCATTTTCGCCCGCAATCTCCGCGAGTTGCTGATGGCCTCGCCCTTCGGCGCCCGCCCCATTATGGCTATCGATCCGGGAATCAGAACGGGGTGCAAGGTCGTCTGCCTCGATTCGAAAGGCGATCTGCTGCACCACACGGTCATTTTCATCCAGCGCTCCGACGCCCAGTACGTTCAGGCTGGCGAAACCATCCGCGCGCTGGCCGCGCGTTTCAAGCCCGACGCGGTCGCCGTCGGCAACGGCACGGCCAGCCGGGAAACGGAAGAGTTCCTGCGCGGCCTCGATCTGGACATCCCCATCATCGTCGTCAGCGAAAGCGGCGCTTCCGTCTATTCGGCTTCGGAACTGGCCCGCAGGGAATTCCCCGACCAGGACGTGACGGTCCGCGGCGCCGTTTCGATCGGGCGCCGCCTTATGGATCCTCTGGCGGAACTCGTGAAGATCGATCCCAAATCGATCGGCGTCGGTCAGTACCAGCACGACGTCGATCAAAAGCAGCTCAAAAACGCCCTGGACGATACCGTCGTCTCGTGCGTCAACGCCGTCGGCGTCGATCTGAACACCGCCAGCGCCAAACTGTTGTCCTACGTTTCCGGCCTGACGCCGTCGCTGGCCGACAACGTCGTGAAATTCCGCGAAAGCGAGGGGCCCTTCAGGCGGCGCCAGGACGTGCTGAAAGTTCCCCGTCTGGGGCCCAAAGCCTACCAGCAGGCCGCCGGCTTTTTGCGCATCCGCGACGCCGAGAATCCGCTCGACGCCAGCGCGGTCCATCCCGAGAATTACGGCGTCGTCGACGCCATCGCCGCGGACCAGAACTGCGCCGTCGCCGACCTGATCGCCGCCAAAGACCTGCGCGGCAAGATCGACTTGAACCGCTACGTCACCGACGAGGTCGGCCTGCCGACGCTCGAGGACATCCTCTCCGAACTGGAAAAACCCGGGCGCGACCCCCGCAGCGCGTTGGAGATCTTTTCCTTCGATCCCAACGTGCGCGAACTGACCGACCTCGAGCCGGGCATGAAACTGCCGGGCATCGTCTCCAACGTCACGGCCTTCGGCGCGTTCGTCAACATCGGCGTGCATCAGGACGGGCTCGTCCACGTCAGCCAGATGGGACGCTACGTGAAGGACATTTCCACCGTGCTTCATCCCGGCATGGCGGTGGAGGTCTACGTCATCGACGTGGACGTCAAACGGCGCAGGATCTCCCTGCGCATGGAACTCGGCAAAAAAGCCGCCCGCGAAAAAAGCGCGGTCAAATAAATCCGGCAAACGAAGAGGCCGTCTCCCCCGTTCGGCGAGACGGCCTCTTCGTTATTTGTCATCGAACTTATAAGCGGTGCCGACCGCGACGACTTCGGCGGCGCCGCCGGCGACCTGCGGCGTCATGAACTGGATCGCGTAAACCCCGTCGGCCCCTTTCTCGAAAGCTTTTTCGCCAAGCCGCTCCATGGCTTTTTCGGTGCTCGTCCGCAGCAGCTCGGTGTATTGTTTCAGCTCGCCGCCCACCGACATGTTCCTGACGGCCGCCAACGCGTCGCCGAAGATCGAGGTGCTGACCACGCAGCTGCCGGTCACGAGCCCGAGCTCCACGACGCCCGGCGGCGGAATGGTCCCCGTGGAAAGAGCGATCTCTTTTTTATCCATCGTCCGTCATCTCTCCCCGATAAGCCGACGCGGCGTCAGCGCAGATATTTTTTGTAAAGCCAGGCAGCGGCCAGCAGCGCCAGAGCGATCCCCGCGAAGAGCGCATAGTTTTCCGCCCTGTGCAGCAGATAGGCCACGCCGCTCTGCCATGGAATGCGCGCCGCCTTGGGCAGGGATTTCATCCGCTCGATCTCCCGACCGATCTCGCCGGGCGTCTTCCCGGCGGCGAAAAAACGCTCCGCCTGCGCCGGCGGCACTTCGCTCATGAGCCACTGCACGCTGTCGGCGGGAAGCTGCGCCGCCGCTTCCCGCACCGTCCTGGGACGAAGCGCGAGCCATCTGAGCGTCTGCAGCGAAGCCGCATCGGGAAAATATTTGTCCCAGACGAGCCGGGGCAGATTTCGGAAAAGAGAAAAATATTCTTTCCCCGCGACGGCGAACCACTGACGGGCCAGCAGCGTGTCTCCTTGCGCCAAAATCTCCCTGAAAGCGGCGATGTCCTCCGCTTCGCTTTCGACGAGAAACCGGCCGAAATTCTCCACGATCGAGCTGTAGCTCAGGGAACCGTCGAGCGGCCTGACGCTGATCAGGCGGTCGATAAAATTCTTCTGTTCGGCTTCGGACATGCGCTCGGTCATGCGGCGGAACGTCGAAGAGGCAAGAATGGCCTTCGTGTCTTCGTCGCGGCGGGCCATGCGCCCCTGGATCTCGTCGAGTTCGGAGCGGACGCCCTTTCTCAGCGTCTGCCAGTAAATTCGCGGCGCTTCCGTTCGGTAATAGCCGTCGTAGCGAACGAGCAGAGTCTCGCGAAGTCTCGCCGGCGATTCCCAGACTTCCACCGCAAAGGAGCCGACGTCATAAAGCGCCCAGCTCACCGTCAACAGCGCGCCGACTCCGGTGGCGGCCATGAGAACTTTCCGGCCCAGCCCCTTGCCGAAAACGGACAGCGCTTTTCTTCCCAGCGTGCGGCGCAGGAGCTTGCGTCCCAGCATCATGCCCAGAAAAGCGGCGGAACCGGCCAGGGAAAGCTCGGGGCGCCCCCGGATCTCCTTCGTCAGGGATTCGCCGAGGACGGCGCGGCTCTGGGCGGCGGCGCGGCGCACCTGTTCCTCGAAAAAGATCCGCACCGACGGGGCGTTGACGAGAGCTCCCACCCGCGAGGCCAGCAGCGCCTGGTCATACGCCGAAAGGCGATCCAGATACGCGTCGGTGAAAGAATCTTCCACGATCGCAAGGAAACGCTCGTAATCGCCGCGGAACGTCTCGGGGATTTTGTCCTGGATCCTCTGGACAACGCCGTTCAGATCCATGGCGACCTGAAGGGCGCCCGTCAGCCGGCCGCCCGATAAGCTGTCCGCAAAAACGCGGTCCGCCGCCGCCGTCAGCCTGGCGCTCATCCCCTCGCGCTGCCAGAGCGCGTCGTAATCTTCAAGGAACGACGATTCGATTTCATCGAGGAAGCGCCGGCGAGTTTCGGCGTCCTGAAAGAGCACCGTCTCGTCGTACGCGATCGCGTCTTTTTCGTATTTCTGAACGGCCGCCGGGAGCCGTCCGCGCATGCCCAGAAAAACGGCGGCCGCCGCGACGAGACCGAGAAGTTTTTTGCACATTTCACACCGCCCCAGGCGCTCGCTCACTCCGGGAGCATCAGAATTCGACCTTGGCAAGAGGCAGGATCGTCGCTCCGGCGGCTTCCATCTCGGCGAAAGCCTTTTCGCCGTCGTCCGGATTCACGTTGACGGCGCGGCAGCCGTCGCTGACCACCAGCACGTCGAACCCCGCCTGCAGCGCGTCGAGGACGCTGGCCTTGACACAATAATCCGTCGCCAGCCCGCAGATGATCAGACGCTCGATGCCCGCGTCATGGAGCACGCCGGCGGCCTGCGTGCCGTCGAACGCCGAATAGGCTTCGGCGTTCGCGTCCGTTCCCTTGTTGAAGACCATCACGTCCACCGGCAGCTGCAGATCGGGATGGAACTCCGCCCCGTCCTGCCCGGCCACGCAGTGCATCGGCCAGGAACCGCCGCAGTCCTTGAAGCTGCAATGATTGGCAGGATGCCAGTCGCGGCTGGCCAACACCGGGCAGCCGCGTTCGGCGGCCATCTGGATCAGCCGGTTGCACACCGGGACGACCGCGTTGCCGTCCGGGACCGCCAAAGCGCCATTTTCACAGAAGTCATTCTGAACGTCGATAATAAAAAGCGCCGTTTTTTTCATGCAGAGCACCTCCATAAAATGCATCCCGAAAAGTCTTCGTTCGAAAAAACAGCTTCGCAGAAAGAGATCGAAACGTTCATATTATAACATCACACAAAAAAGGGTTGTCGTGATAGTATTAAAACATTCATGCGTCTGGCGCAAAAAGCCGAAGGAGATTTACTGATGAGCACATTTGACGTTGTCGTTGTCGGCGGCGGTCCGGCCGGGATGATGGCGGCGGCCCGCGCCGCACAATACGGCGCCCGCACGGTTCTGCTCGAAAAGAACCGCGAGCTGGGGCGCAAATTGATGATCACCGGCCGGGGACGCTGCAACTTTGCCCACGATCAGGAGGATCCGGAACTTTTATCGAAAGATTATCGCCGCGGCGGGGAATTTTTGCTGCCGGCGCTCCGCACGTTCGGCGCCAAGGAAACCGCCGCGTTTTTTCTGCGCCGCGGCGTAGTGTCGACGCACGAACGCGGGCATCGCCTCTATCCCCGCGAGGGGCAGGACGCTTCGTCGGTCGTCAACGCGCTGTGGACCGCCCTGAAGGACGGCGGCGTCCAGGTGCTGCGCGGGATAGAAGTTCGCTCTCTCGACATTCTCGGCGGCACAGTCCGCCGCGTCACCACGGGACGCGAGGAAATCGAAGGGCGCGCCTTCATCCTCGCGACGGGGGGGCTATCTTTCCCCCACACGGGTTCCACCGGCGACGGCTACCGCTGGGCCCGCAAGGCCGGCCACGAGATCGTCGAGACGACGCCGGCGCTGTGCCCGATCAAGGTCGTGGAACGCTTCGACGATCGGCTGTCCGGTCTGAAGCTCAAAAACGTGCGCGTCACGGTCCGCCACAACGGCGAAACCGTGGACGAACGCTTCGGAGAGATGGATTTCACGCCGTTCGGCATTTCCGGCGCCATCGTCATGGACCTGGCCGCCGGCGTGGGGAACTGCCTGCGCCAGACGGGCCGCACGACCGTCCATATCGACCTCAAACCGGCGCTCGAGCCGGAACGTCTCGACGCGCGCATCGAACGCGATTTCCGGGAATTCGGCGGCGACGCGCTGCGCTTTGCGCTGAGAAAAATGCTGCCCGCGCAGATCATCCCCGAAGTGCTCAAAATGGCCAAGCTCGACATGGGGAAGCCCTGCGGCGAGACCACGGCCGACGAGCGGCTCGCGCTCAGGAACACGATCAAGGATTTCGTCGTCACGCCCACGGAACTTCTTGGGTTCAGGCACGCCATCGTCACCAGCGGCGGCGTGAGCACCGACGAGATCGAGCCGGAGACCATGGCCTCGAAGCTCGTCCCCAACCTCTACTTCGCCGGCGAGATGATCGACGTCGACGGGCCGACCGGCGGCTACAACCTTCAGGAATGCTGGAGCACCGGCTTCACCGCCGGGAGCGCGGCCGCCGAAGCGCTGGGGTTCAAAAAGCCCACCGACGAGGACATCGTCAGACAGATGGAAGCGGCGCGCAGCCACAGGTATGAAATCTCCAAAGCGGAGCGGCAGAAATTCAAGGAGGAGAAAACCGAAGACATGACGATCAAAACCGGCCCCACCGACGACAAAGAGTTCTGCGGCTGGAGAGCCCCCCGCAGGCGGCAAACGTCCGAACAGACAAAGGGGGACGCCGGCGGCGGCGAATTCAGTTCCGGAAAGGACCGCCGGCCTTCTTTTGAGCGGCCTTCTTCCGAAGACCGTCACCGCGAGAGGCGTCCTTTCCGGCCTGCCGACCGTCCGGACCGTCCCCAAAAGACGTACCGGGAGGACAGAGATTTCGGGGAGCGCCGGGATTTCGCCGAACGCCCGCGTTTTTCAGAAGAGCGCCGCTCCTTCCGTCGGGACAAAGACCGCCCGTTCGAAAGACAGCGGCGGCCGTTCGAAAACGATCGCGGCGAGGGGCCGCACCGGGAATACCGCCACCAGCCCTACGACAGCTACGATAGGGGCGGCCGCGAGGGGTTTTCGGAATCGCACCGCTTTCACGAAGCGGCGTCCGAAGAAAGATCCCGACGCCCGGAACGACGCCCCTTCGACCGCCCCGACTTCGGAGAGCGCGACGAACGCCGCGCCTTCGAACGGCCGAGCGGTCCGCGTCCGTTCCGAGAAAATTTCCGCAGCGAAGGTTCCGAATATCAGAGGCGCTCCGATTCGCCTCCACGGGACTGGCGTCCGCACGATCAGGAGCGGCGTCCCCGTTTCTCCGACGCTCCCCAACGCTCCTATGGGCCTGACGGCCGGGAACGCCGCGGATTCTACGAGCGCGGCTTCGGCAACGAACGAGTTTCGTACGCCGGCCGTTCGGAGCGTCCTTACGACAATCGCCGGAGCCATACCGACCGCGACTTTCATGCCGGACGCAATCCTCAGGAGCGCCCCTTTCACGGCGCACGGCCGTTCGACGAAGACCGGATCCGGGAAAGGGATCTCCATCATGAAAGCAGACCGCCCCGCAACGAGCAGGGCGTTTCCAAACCGCGTCCGCGAAAATTCGCCAGTTTCTCCCGTTTCAGGAAAGACCGCGAACGATAAAGCGAAAAACGCAATACCATCCATCTCTCAACAGGAAGGCCAGCCGTATGCAGGAACAAATTGACACAAGCGCCGTCGATCCCATCCCTGAGGAAGAAGCGTTCCGCCGGGCTCTCGCGCAGATCGAAACGTTCGGCAAGCAGATATTTCGAACCGCCGAACGCCAGAAAGACCTTCTGCTCAACGAAAAAGAGCAGAACGCCCGCGAAACGATTGCGCTCCGCAAGCGGCTCGACGAAAGGGAGAACGAACTGGAAACGCTCCGAAAAAATCTTATGGACGCTCAGATGGAGCTTTCCGAAGCGCGCCGCAGCGAAGCCTCGCTGAAGCTCGAAATAAAGCAGCTCAAGGAGCAGGTTTCCATTTACCGCGTCGACGCCCGCCGCATCGAAGAAGCCGAAAGCCAGCTGCGGACCGCGAAAGAAGAAGCCGCTCACCTTCGCGCTCGCATCGAAGAGCTGAATACCGAAGCGGTCAGAGCCGTCCGCAAACACAAAACGGAAGTCGACGCGCTGACTCTGAAGTACGAGCAGGAGAAAGTGGCTCTGCACGAAAGCGTTCAGATCGCGGAAGACCGCGCCCGCAGCGCCGCCGAAACCGTCGCCAGGACCCAGTCCCTGGGCAGCATCGCCGAGCACGAAAAAAATGCGGCGCTGGAGGAACTGGCGCGCAGTAAACGCGAACAGAAACAGCAGCTGGAAAAGCTGCAGAACGATCTGGCCCGTCGCGAAGCGGCCGCTTCCGAACTGGAGCGCCGCTTTGCCGACCAGCAGCGCGAGTACGAGCGCAAGCTGTCGCTGATCCAGCTGCAAACGGGACAGCAGTATCAGTCGCAGATGGAAGCCCTGAAAAACGTTCTCGAAGACAAAGCGCACGAACTCAACCGCGCCCACTATCAGATCGAACAGCTCAACGACGATCACCGGCGCGCGCTCGAGGCCCTGAAACAGGATATGGAAAAGCAGCTTGAACTCCGCGCCGATGAAATCCGCCGCCGGCTCATCCTGAAATCCACGGGAAAAGACGGGCGTCCGTCGCCATGATACAGATCAGAGACCTCAATCTGACCTTTGCCGGCGGCCGGAAAATTTTCGATGGCCTGAACTGGCAGATCGACACCGGAAGCCGGACGGGACTCGTCGGCCCCAACGGCGTCGGCAAAACCACGCTGCTGCGCGCCATGGTCGGGCAAGTGACCGCCGACAGCGGCGGCATCGCCGTCTCCCCTCTTTCCGCAACGGTCGGTTACCTGCCCCAGGATCTGGCGGAGCTTCCCGATGTCACGCTGATGCAGTACCTCAAAGACCGTACCGGCATTACGGCGGCGGAGAAACGGCTCAAACAATGTTCCGAAGAGCTCGCCGCCGCGCCTGAAAGCGAACATGTCCGTCTGATGAAGCTCCACGATGAAGCGGCCGCCGCCTATGAAAACCTCGGCGGCTATTCTTTTGAAGCGCTGTCGCGCAAGGCGCTGCACGGGCTGGGGTTTCATGACGGCGACGACGCCAGGCCCTGCGGCGAGTTCTCAGGCGGCTGGAAGATGCGCGTCACGCTGGCCGGGCTGCTGCTGTCGCGCCCCGACATCCTGCTCCTCGACGAACCGACCAACCACCTCGACACGGAAAGCATGGAATGGCTGGAAAACTGGCTTTCCGACTATCGCGGCACGCTCGTGGCCATTTCCCATGACCGCGTCTTTATGGACAAGGTCATGAAAAGCATCGCCGAGCTCCATTCCGGCAGGATCCGCGTTTACAAGGGCAACTTCTCCGATTATCTGCGCGCTTCGGAAGAGCGGAAAGCCCAGCTCGAGCAGGCCGCCGCCCGCCAAAAAGAGGAGATCGCCAGGACGAAAGAATTCATCGAACGCTTCCGCTACAAAGCCACAAAGGCCGCGCAGGTGCAAAGCCGCGTCAAGACGCTTGAAAAGATCCAGATCATCCGGACGGAAACGGCGGCCCGTCGCGTGACGCTGAAATTTCCGCCCTGCCCGCCCAGCGGGCATATCGTCCTGACGCTGACCGATCTCGGCATGGCCTACGGAACGCACCGCGTCTTTGAGCGCCTCAACGCGACCGTCGAACGAGGGCAGAAAATCGCCCTCGTCGGCGCGAACGGCGCCGGCAAATCCACGCTTTCGCGCCTCATTTCAGGCAAAGAGCGCCCCACTTCCGGAAGCTGCGAAACCGGCTACCACGTGCTGCCCGCGTTTTTCTCGCAGGAGAGCGCTGAAAATCTGAACTACGACCGCACCGTCTGGCAGGAAATTTATCCGCTCAACATGGATATGTCCGAGGCGGAAAAACGCGCTCTGCTCGGCTCGTTCCTGTTCAGCGGCGACGACATTCACAAGCCCGTCAACGTGCTTTCCGGCGGCGAGAAGTCGCGCCTTTCCCTCGTCAAGATCCTCATGAACCCGTCGAACTTCCTGATCCTCGACGAACCGACCAACCACCTCGACATGACCACGCGGGAGCTTTTTCAGCAGGCTCTGCTCGCCTACGACGGCACGCTGCTGATCGTCTCGCACGACCGCTATTTCCTGAACCAGCTCGCGCAGCGCGTTTGGGAACTGCGCGACGGAGCCCTGTACGACTACGCCGGCAACTACAGCCGTTTCATCGAGCAGCGCCAGGCGTCGCTCGCGCAAGATGCTCCTCACGCCGGCCCCGATGTGAAACGCCGCGGCGGCGAACGCGACCAAAAGCGCGAAGAAGCGCAGCGGCGCAACGAAATCTACCGCCGTAAAAAAGTTTACGCGGACGAACTCGCCGCGCTGGAAGAGCGCATCGACGGCCTGGAAAAGCGCAAAAAGGAGGACGAACGAGAGCTCTGCCGGCCGGAAGTGCTGTCGGATTCCGTCAGAGTCCAGGCCCTCATGAAAGACCTTGCGGACGCCGGCGCGGAACTCGAGGCCGCGACGAGCCGCTGGGAAGAACTGATGGAAATCATCGAAAAAATAGAAAAGGGAGAATGAGTCATGTCTCAGACCGTAAGAAAAGGCGACAAGATCCGCGTGCACTACACAGGAACGTTGAACGACGGTTCCGTTTTCGATTCTTCCGTGCTCAATAAGCGTCCGCCGCTGGAGTTCATCGTCGGCGCCGGCCAGATGATCGCCGGCTTCGACAAGGGCGTCGAGGGCATGGCCGTCGGCGAAACGAAAAACCTCAAGCTCGCTCCCGAAGAAGCCTACGGCCGGCGCCGCGACGACATGCTCGTCACCGTCGAAGCGAACCGCATGCCCAAAGGCTACACGCCGCACGTCGGCGATCAGCTTCAGATGGGACGCTGCCCCGTCACCGTCACCGCGGTCAAAGACGACGGTTCCGTCACGCTCGACGCCAACCATTCCCTGGCCGGCAAGGAACTGAACTTCGAGGTTACCGTCGTGGAGATTCTCTGATACCGGTTTTCACCGAAAAGACGTCATCGAAAATCAGGATGAAATGAAAAATCCAGCATGAACGCAGATAAAAAAATGACCTCCGCCGTCGCTTCAGCGCAGGTCATTTTTTTTCGTACACGACTCATACTCTTTCTTGATAAAACGCATTATCATAATTTACTGGGCGCGGCGAGGGAGTTCCGAGCGACTGAACTCCCTCGCCGCGCCCTTACGTCCGGCCTTTTGATTGAGAAATAGTATCAGGCAAAGAGCCGCGCGATCAGAGGCACGCAGACGACGATGGAGATCATGCGCACGGCGTGGAAGACGCCGACGATCAGCGGGTCGGCGCGCAGATCCTCCGCAAAGAACACCACTTGGCTGAGGCCGCCGGGGCAGGTGGCAAGCACGGAGGTCATCGCGTCCCAGCGGGTGAGGCGGTGCATGATCCAGGCGAGCAGGAAGGAAAGGGCCTGAATCAGCGCCACGGAAAACGCCAGCGGGAAGAAGAGTTCCCTCGCCAGGTGAATCGTGCTCGGCGACAGGCCCACGCTGATGGTCATGCTCAGACAGATCTGAGCGGCACTGCGCAGCCACGGCGGGAGGGTCATCACCTTCCCCGAGCGAAGATTCATGGCGCCGGCTCCGCACATAGCCCCGATCATGTACGCCGACGGAAAATGCGCCGCCTCGAAAAGCAGCGCCAGCGCGCCAGTGACGGCCGCGAAGCGGGCAATCTCGCCGGGCGAAAAGGAGGCTCTCGTTGCCGCGCCCGCCGCCGGCGCTTTCGGCAGGACGGCGCCGGACGCGCGGCGCGCCAGCCAGGCCGTGGAAAACGGCAGCGTCACGTAAAGCACGATGATTCGCACGGACTGAAAGAAAGCCACGATGCCCACGTCGGCGCCGGCGGACATGGCGAAGATCGACATTTCCGCGATGCCGCCGGCCGCCGAGGAAGCCAGACAGGTCATCAGCGAGAGTCTGCCGCCGGCGAAGGCGAACAGCAGCACGCCGGTCGCAACGGAAGCCATGACCATCCAACACGACGCCAGCGAGACGGGAAAAAGCATCTTCCCGACCGCGTTCGCCATATGGCGGTCGATCCGCTGTCCGAGGATAACGCCGCTCAAGACCTTGGAAACGAAGGACACCGGCGCCTGATAAAAGGGCAGCCGGAGCCCCGACAGGTTGAGAAGCCCCAGCAGGAACAGCGAACCGAGCATGGCCGCGGCAGGCCAGCCCATCTTTTTTGCGCCGCGGGCCCCCGCGCAGCCGACGGCGAAAAGCGCGGCGGTCCCTGCCGAGCGAGCGAGAATTTCCATCATCAGCCTCCGATCCTTCCGCAGCACGCCGCCTTGCGTCTAGCCCAGGATCAGACGCAGCCCCCAGCGGACGGCCGGGGACATAAGGCGCCCGACGACGCCGAGGTAGATCAGGGCCAGCAGCACCGGCAGGCTGTAACGATCGAGCCACTCGAACGCGGGACGGGCCGTCCGCGGCAGGACGAGGGCCAGCAGTTTGGAACCGTCGAGCGGCGGCACCGGGATCAGATTGAACACGGCGAAGTTCAGGTTGATCGTTACGAAAGCGATCAGCACCTGCTGCAGGCCGTAATTGCCGAAAAGCGCCGCGGGGGAAAAACGGATCAGCCCGCGGATCGCCAGTCCGGCGGCGACGGCGGTGAGGATGTTGCCCGCGACTCCCGCGACGGAGACGAGGAACAGGTCGCGGCGCGGGCGTCTGAAATTGTAGGGGTCGATCGGCACGGGACGCGCCCAGCCAAAGTGGAACAGAAACATGCACAGAGCTCCCCACAGGTCGAAATGCGCCATGGGGTTCAGGGTCAAGCGCCCGGCGTCTTTCGCCGTAGGATCGCCGCAGCGCAGCGCGACCCAGCCATGGCAAAACTCGTGGAACGAAATGGCCCACAGGATCGCGGGCACGGCCGGCAGCAGGGAAATAAATTCCCGTCCGGCTTCGGCAAAGAATCGATTCATGATGCGGATTCACCTTTTCAACAGTCAGTTTGCGCTTCGCGGCGGGATCGCAGAGCTTGGATTTCCCGCCAGATTTTTTCCAATTGCGCCTCCAGATTCTCCACGGAACCGTCGTTGCAGAGCACCCAGTCGGACAGCGCCATGCGCCGCTCGCGGTCCATAAAGAACCGTTCCCGCCGCGCCAGTTCGGTCTCGTCGAGCCCGCGGGAGCGGTTGCGCTCCGCGCGGAGCCGCGGGGCGGCGGCCATGAACAGCACTTTGTCCACCCAGTCGGGACGTCCCGCCTCGAACAGCATGGGGATCTCGGCCACGACGACGCCTTCTTCCGGCAGAGCCGCCTCCATCCTGGACAAAACGACGGGGTGGGTGGCGCGGCAGAGCCAGCGGTATTCCTCCTCGTCGGCAAAGACCCGCGCCGAGACCGCTTTTCTGTCGATCTTCCCGTCGGCGCCGAACACCGATCCTCCCCAGCGGGCGCGCGCCTTTTGGGGCAGTTCGCCGCCGTCCCAGAGCCCGCGGACGATCCCGTCGGCGTCCAGCAGCGCGGCGCCGCGGGCGCGGAACCACTGCGCCGCCGTGGACTTACCAGCGCCCGGCTCGCCGGTAAGGGCGATAACGACCGTAGCCATAACGTTCGGGTTCCTCCTTCTGCTCGAAGACTTCCGTACACTCGTCGGGCAGTTCCGCCAGGAAGCGCGAGAAGCCCTCCCGCAGCACGGCCCCGAACAGACGGCGCTGACGCGCGCCGCTCATGTAGAGCCTTTCCTCGGCGCGCGTCATGCCGACGTAGCAGAGACGGCGTTCCTCTTCCAGTTCTTCCTGGCTGTCGGAACTGCGGCTGTGGGGAAAGATCCCCTCCTCCATGCCGGTCATGAAGACGACGGGGAATTCGAGCCCCTTGGCGGCGTGAAGCGACGACAGGTTGACGGCGTCGCGCGCTTCGTTCTGCGTGTCCATGTCGGTGTAGAGCGAGACCTGGTCCAGCACCTCGGCGAGATTTTCTCCTTCCGGCGCGATGGAGAGCAGTTCGCGCACGTTTTCCACGCGCTCTTCCCAATCGGCGGGCTCGGCTTTCATCAGCAGATTCTCGTAACCAACGCCGTTCAGGATCCAATCGAGCGCCAGCGGCAGGCTGTGCTGGCGCTCCAGCAGCGTCAGCATGTGGCCGGCCAGCTGCGCGACGCCCTCGGCGGCCTTGCCGGTCAGGCCGCCTTTTTTCACTTTCACGGTCCCCCACACGTCTTCCGCCGCGCCTTTGGCGTTTTCCCGCATCCAGGCGCTCAGCTTCTCGAGGCTCTTCGGCCCGAGGGCGCGGGCCGGCAGGTTGCCGACGCGGTTCAGGGCCACGAGATCCCACGGGTTGACGGCCAGGCGCATGAACGCGACGACGTCGCGGACTTCCTTGCGGTCGTAGAAGCTGGTGCCGCGCACGATGCGGTACGGAATGCCGGCTTCAATCAGCGCCTGTTCGAGCACGCGGCTGAGGGCGTTCATGCGGTAGAGGACGGCGATGTCGCCGTAATGATACGCCGCGGTGAGGCCGACGATCTCGCGCGCCAGCGCTTCGGCCTCCGCCTTTTCGTCGCGCAGATACCAGACGCTGACTTTCTGGCCTTCTTCTCGGTCCGTGCGCAGGTTTTTCTCGCGGCGGTTTTTGTTGTGCTGGATCAGACGGTTCGAGGCGTCGAGGATCATGGCGGTGGAACGGTAGTTCTGCTCCAGCAGCGTCACCTTGGCGTTGGGGAAATCGCGCTCGAAGTTCATGATCGTGGCGTAATTCGCGCCGCGCCAGCCGTAGATGGACTGGTCGGGGTCGCCCACGACCATCAGGTTGTTCGAACCGCCGACGAGCAGCCTCATCATCTGATACTGCGAGCCGTTGACGTCCTGATATTCGTCGACGAGCACCCACTGCAGGCGCTCCCGCTCGCGCTCGAGCAGTTCGGGATCGCTTTTCAGCAGGGCCAGAGGCACCGCGATCAGGTCGTCGAAATCGAACGCGCCCTGCTCCCTGAGCGCCTGCGAGTATTTTTCGTACACGTCGCCCATGAAGTTGTCGTAGGCGGAAAACTGCACCGAAGCGGGGTCGGCGGAAGATTTGATTTCCGAGATCCTGTTCAGCGCCCACGAGGGCGCGAATTTCTCGGTGTCGATGTTCAGTTCCTGCATGACGTGTTTGACGGCCGTCAGGGAATCGGAACGGTCGTAGATCACGAAGCTGGGGTTGTAGCCCCGGTCGCGCAGCAGTTCGCGGTTGCGGAAAAGCAGGTTCAGCCCATACGAGTGAAACGTGCAGATCTGCGCGCCGCCCAGCGAACCGCCCAGCAGTTTCTCGACGCGTTCGCTCATTTCCCGCGCCGCCTTGTTGGTAAAGGTCACCGCCAGCACGCGCCACGGTTTGACGTCCTGCGCGGCGATCAGCCAGGCGATCTTGCTCGTCAGCACGCGCGTCTTGCCGCTTCCCGCCCCGGCCAGCACGAGCTGCGGCGCCCCCGTGAAGGTCACGGCTTCGCGCTGAGCCTCGTTCAGCCCCTTCAGCAGTTTTTCGGGATCAGTCATCTGTCTTCCTCATGCGCTCTCCGCCGTCCGATCACGGCCTTCGGCAAGCCTTCTTCGCCTCGCGCCAGTCGTACAGCATCTTGATCCAGAACTCCAAACCTTCGCCGCTGAGGCTGGACAGGCGCAGGCGGCGCGCCTTGGGGTTGAGCCGCGTGACGTCGTCCCAGTAAAGCGTTTCGTCGAAATCGACGTACGGTTTCAGATCGATTTTCGTCAGCACCACGGCGGCCGCTTCGGAGAAAAGTAGCGGGTACTTGAGCGGCTTGTCGGAACCCTCGGGCAGGCTGGAGACGGCCACCTTGCAGTCTTCGCCGATATCGAACTCGGCGGGGCAGACCAGGTTGCCCACGTTCTCCACGAAGATCAGGTCGAGTTCGTCGAGCGGCAGCTGTTCCAGCGTGCCGGCCACCCAGTTCGCTTCCAGATGGCAGCCGCCGTTCGTGTTGATCTGCACGCTGGGCGTGCCGGTCGCCCTGATCCGCTGCGCGTCGCGGTCGGTGGCCACGTCGCCTTCGATCACCGCGCACTTCAGATCGAGACCGGTCAGGGTCCGCTCCAGCAGCATCGTTTTGCCGGAGCCGGGCGAACCGATCAGATTGACCATCAGGATCCCCTTTTCCGCGAGAAGGTCCCTGATTTTCTGCGCATAGCCAAGATCCGCCGCCATGACGGCCTGCTGTACGTCAATTTTTTTTCGCGTCATCGTCTTCCACCTCGATCGAATCAATGTTCAGTTCCATGCCCTGCTCCATCTGCGCGTCGGGCGAACCGCAGAAGGGACACAGCACGCTCATGCGCTCCTCACCCCACGTGCGGCCGCAGCGCGGACAGCTGACGAGGATCGGAACCGGCTCGATGTCCAATTCCGCGCCCTGCAACCGCGAATCCCGGGACGCCGCCGCAAAGGCGAATTTCATGACTTCCGGCACGACCTGACGCATGGCGCCGATGCGCAGCGTCACTTTTTCTATCCTCTTCCAGCCGTTCTCCTCCGCCAGAGACTCGACGGAATCGATGACCGCCTTCACCAGCGAGAACTCATGCATCAGTCCACCTCCCAACTCGTCTATTCTACTACACGGCAGCAAAAAAATGGCGGCGTCGGCGCGTTTTGTCGCAAATCATCGTTCTCCGAAACGCGGAGGCTGGTATAATAGCGGTACTTCGCTTTCATTCCGGAACTATTCAGAGGTCATTCACGTGCTCAAACGCCATTTCACCGCCCGCCAACTTTTTTCTTCGCAGGACGACGCCGCGGGCGCCCTGCGGAATGCGCCCCGCCGATGAACGCCGAAAAGTTTCACCTCGAAGCCGCCGAAGCGCTGACCGCATGGTATAATTCCCACAAGCGCGACCTGCCCTGGCGCCTCGACCGCGATCCCTACCGCATCCTCGTCTCCGAAGCCATGCTCCAGCAGACTCAGGTGGAACGGGTGAAAAGCTTTTACGCGCGCTGGATGGAGCGCTTCCCCACGCTGACGTCGCTCGCTTCGGCAAGCGAAGACGACGTCCTGGCCTGCTGGCAGGGACTCGGCTATTACAGCCGCGCCCGCAGCCTCCGCAAAACCGCGCAGCTCGTCCGCGACGCCGGCCTGACGACGCTGCCCGCCGAGCGGGAATTCCTGCGCTCGCTCCCCGGTCTGGGACCGTACACCGTCGGCGCCGTCTGCTCCATTGCCTTCGACTTGCCGGTCCCGGCCGTCGACGGCAACGTCAGGCGCGTTTTTTCGAGACTGCTGGATCTGAGCGAAGACCCCGCCAAGGCCAAGGGGACGGCGCTGATCGCCGCCCACGCCGCGGCCATTCTCAAACTCGGTTCGCCGCATATTCTGACTCAAGCGTTCATGGAACTGGGCGCGACCGTCTGCACGCCCGGGGCGACTTGCAAATGCGCGCAGTGCCCCGTCGGACGGCTGTGCGCCGCCAAGGCGGCCGGCACGCAGGCGCAGCGCCCCGTCGGCGCGCGCCGGAACGTTGTCGAGCGGCGCCGCGGCGCGGCGCTGCTGATCCTCGTCCCCCATGGCTGCGCCGTGCGCCGCCGCCCCGCCGGCGGTTTGTGGTCCGGATTTTACGAGATTCCATGGCTCCGCGGCGAGGCGGACGAAAGCGCCGAAAGCTGCCTTTCCCGGCTGACCGCCGAGCTGCGGCTTACCGCCCCATGTCTCGACCTTGAGCTGGAAGAGACTTTGAAGTTCACGCGCTGGCAGGTGCGCCTTCATCTGTGGAGCTGCCGCATGCCGCAGCCGCCGGCCGGGTGCGATGCCGTTTCCGCGGACAAACTGACCGGCTTGCCCATGCCGGCCGGGTTGAAGCGCCTTGTTCAGAAAGCGATCGGGCAATCCGCCCGGAAGCAGCTCGAACTCTTCCCGCCAGTCCGGTAATAATACTATTTCTCAATTAAAATGCCGAATACAGAGGCGCTGCGGGGGAGATTCACAAAGCGAGCTGCGCAGACCGCGCAACGGTCGAAATAGTCCCGAGCGACTGAACTCCTCCGCAGCGCCCTGAAAACTATGTTAATACTTTCTATCAAGAATTAGTATAAGATCGACGTTCTGTGTTCAAGCGCATCCATTTCATTCCAAGGAGGAAATTTCCATGAAAGTCACCGTCTATGGCACCATGAACTGTCCCGACACCGTCGACGCGCTGCGCGAGTACGAAGCGTGCGGCATCGGCGTCGATTTCCGCGACATCGACGCCGACATCAAAACGCTGAAAGAGTTTCTCAAACTGCGCGACACGGAAGAAGTCTTCGCCGACGCGCGCCAAGAACACTTCGTCGGCGTTCCCTGCGTGATCAAGGAAGACGGCTCGCTCACCCTCGACTGGGAATCGCTACTGTAAAAATTTCCGCACGCCGAAAGGTCCGCATACGAAAAGGCCCTGACGTTTTTTGCGTCAGGGCCTTCGGTTTTCTGGCTCCTCGAGCAGGACTTGAACCTGCGACCTAGTGATTAACAGTCACCCGCTCTGCCGACTGAGCTATCGAGGAATTTATCAAGAATGAGGAAAATTATACTCTTCACGCGCTCCGTGTCAAGAGGCAAATAAAAAAAAGCAGCCCGGTGCGAACGTGTGAAATTCTTCAAGGTAAATGCAACGCAACATCCGGTACCCCGTTGCATTAAATCTGAATTAAAAGAAGCTTGCAT